>JADFYB010000077.1 GCA_015233245.1 Nitrospirota bacterium
GTACCGGACAGGGATGTACTGAAAGTGGACGTACTGGATTGAGAACTGTCGTAAGAGGTACTTGAGGGCTCCTTTGTATAGGAGTTTGTTACTCCAAGGGATATTGATGGGTCAAATGCACCCTCATTAATTAACACATCGGAGGCGGCTGAACCGGGCTTGTAACTTTCCGTCTTTAAAGACAGATTCTTGTTTAAAACCATAGTTGCCACATCCTCAACTGTTAGTTCCATTTGCTCTTGTGCGCAAGGCTGATGAGCTGGTAAAACTAAAAAAATCAAAAACAGAATATAAAATAATCTATTTGAACTTAACATCGGTGATTATTATATCATTTTTTTACTTTCAAAACTGTTAAATTTATGATAAACTACTGTGTGCAATTTTCCTGAGAATAGAAATTACTAACCGCAAGTCAGCGGTAGAAAAAAGGAGCATGAGTCAGATGAAAATCACGTTGATAGCGCCAACCCCGCCGGATGTTGCGGCTTTTGGCGTAAGAACTCTCTCGGCATATCTGAAAAAGCACGGTAAAGAGGTTAGAAATATATTCCTCCCCGGTGGAGTTGAAAAATTTAAATATAAAACCGGATTTAAGTATAACTACGAACAAAAACTTATGGACCAGGTGATTGAACTGTGTAAGGGCTCAGACCTTATAGGAATTTCCTTTATGAGTAACTACCTTGACAGGGCAACACAACTGTGTGAGACTCTGCGGGCAGCCCTTAAGGTGCCCGTTATCGTAGGCGGCATACATCCCACTGTAATGTCTGAGGATTGCCTGAGATTTGCTGACATTGTGTGTGTCGGCGAGGGTGAGGAAACACTGCTTGAGCTCGTTAATGCTATTGAGACAGGTAAGGATTACTCAGATATTCAAAATCTGTGCTTAAAGAAAAACGGTGTAACAGTCAGAAACCCCATGCGGCCACTTGTGCAGGATCTGGACTCAATCCCGTTTTGTGATTTTGGCATGGACGGGCACTTTATCTATGACAATATAAAAGGCTCCATAGAGCCGATCTCAAAAGACCTCTTAAAACGCATGTTTCCGCTTGACCCGCACCTTGAGGGAACATTTTATGATTCATACAAAAGAACTCTTAGCTTTAAAATTATGACCACACGGGGCTGTCCTCACCACTGCTCGTTCTGTGCGGAAAAAACCCTGTCAGAAATGTACAAGGGTCAGAGGTATTTAAGAAAACGAGGGGTTAACAACATCATAGAGGAGCTTT
Source organism: Nitrospirota bacterium (assembly GCA_015233245.1). GTDB lineage: Bacteria > Nitrospirota > Thermodesulfovibrionia > Thermodesulfovibrionales > Magnetobacteriaceae > Magnetomonas. Next base: position 1,242 of record JADFYB010000077.1, read on the forward strand.
TGTGGGTAAAACGGGAATTTGACTTTGTGGAGAGCATCTTTTTATTTGATGATACCTTTATGGTTAGAGGAGAGCCTGAGATAATTGAGTTTGCAGCCGCTTACAAAAAACACATCGGGTTGCCATTTCATATTCAGGCAAGCCCGGGCACCGTTACTGAAGCCAAGATGGAGGCACTTATTGATGCCGGTCTCGCCTTTGTTGAGATGGGCATACAGTCTATGAGTCAACATGGTATGGAGTTATATAAAAGAAGCATCACGGGGAGCACAATTTTAAAGGCTGCCGATGTGTTTCATAAGTATCAGGGGCGGATATATCCACCGTGTTATCACATAATTTTAGATAACCCGTGGGAGAGCACATCTGATGTTGCTGAAACACTTGACCTTATCCTTCAGCTTCCAAAGCCGTTTTGGTTAAAGCGTGCCTCACTGGTCTGTTTTCCTGGAACCGACCTCCATGAAAAAGCTAAGCGTGACGGCATCATTAAAACCGAGGAGGATGAGTGGCGGGAGGTCTATTCAAAGCACCTTCACACTCCGCATGGCTCCTACATAAATTTCCTGACATATCTGGCCGGTTTTTCCCATTTCCCACGGTTCATCGTAAAGCTACTTGCCGCTAAACCGCTTATAAAACTCCTTGATAAGGAGTCTTTTAATGGGCTATACAGTTACTTAAACAGAATGGGAGAGAGGTTAATAGTAATATCTAAAGGAGTTCGATCACTGTTTAAAGGTGATTTTCACCGGATATACAGATATTTTGTAAGGACGGGGTCTAAGACTTCTTAAATAAGGAGGAATGTATAATGAGATTTAATTGTCTGAAATGTAATATAGAAATGACAGTTAACAGGACGCAAAGCGGATCGATTCCCAGCACTGAGGCGGGAAGCACTACGTTAACGTTTACCTGTGCCGGTTGTGGAGCAACTTTTGCAATGCTTGCAAATCCTATGGAAGATAAGATGATACGAGATCTTGGCGTGTATAATGCTAAGCCGGCTGCACCTGAAAAGCCTGTGGAATCTAAAACGGCTGCCACAGAGACATTACAGTGGGAGCCTGAGGCACTTAAGCGGCTTGAGAAAGTGCCGGTGTTTGTAAGATGGATGGCCAAGTCAACAATTGAAAACCATGCACGGGAAAAGGGTTTGACCACAGTCACTGTAGCTCTTATGGAGGAGGCGAGGCATCTTTATGGAAATTAAAAAAACTTCTTTAAGAGGGAGGGTAACCCCGTGTTGATAAAAGGGAAATCATGGAAATTTGGAAGGGACATTGATACGGATGCGATAATTCCGGCAAGGTACTTAAACACATCAGACCCAGCGGAGCTTGCTGCTCATGTGATGGAGGACGCTGATAAGGATTTTTATAAGAAATTAAGCCACGGGGATTTAATAGTGGCAGAGGAAAATTTTGGCTGCGGCTCATCCCGTGAACACGCCCCTATTGCCATAAAAGCTGCAGGGCTTTCTGCGGTTTTAGCAAAAAGCTATGCCAGAATATTTTACAGAAACGCCTTTAACATAGGATTGCCGATTTTTGAATCCTCGGAGGCTGTCGATGGCATAAAAGAGGGTGATGTGGTAGAGATAGATGCAGACACCGGAATAATTAAAAACCACGCGACTGGGGCTGAGTTTAAAGCAAAGCCAATCCCTCCGTTTATGCAGGAGCTGATAAACTCCGGCGGACTTATTGAGTGGACACGAAAAAAACTGAAAATTGCCTGAGTTTATAGGGATATGATTTTATCAGACAGAGATATAAAACAATCATTAGAGAGCGGACGGATAACGGTTGTACCATACCCTGAGCTTGACAAGCAGCTGGGAGCCTGCACGCTGGATATGCGGCTCGGTAATGTCTTTAGCGTGTTTGAACACAGCAGATATCCTGTGCTCGATTTAAGATCGGGCATTAAAATTGACGACATTATGACCTCAATTACAATCCCTGACGGAGAAAGATTTATCCTTCAGCCCGGGGAATTTGCTCTTGCCATGACCATAGAGAGACTTGAGCTGCCGGCAGACCTTGTTGGTCGTATAGATGGCAGAAGCAGTTTGGGACGCCTCGGACTAATAATTCATGGCACCGCTTCAACGTTTGAGCCTGGGTGGAGAGGGAATCCCACTTTGGAACTTAGTAATATTGGCAGAATGCCGATAGCACTGTATCCGGGTATGCGAATATGCTCTTTCACATTTGAAATGCTGTCCTCTCCGGCAGAGGTTCCTTATGACAAGAAAATAACCGCAAAGTACATGAACCAGGACGGCCCACAGCCCAGCAAAATAATTGACGATGACACCACATAGATAGACGGGCTGCATGAAAAAGTTAAAGGGAGTGTTTTTTGATATAGGATCAACTTTGGTAATGGGGCCGGATATATCGCCATGTAAAGATATCGCCAAAATTCTTGACCACACGGAGATTAACTCTGACACGGTTAAAGATATAATTATGATTAGAGAGCTGACATCTCCACCCGATATAATCAAATATCTTGTGAGCATTGTGAATGCTGAAGCTATCGCAAGGTGCACGCATAAGGTTAAGGATCTTTGGGATAGCCAGGAAATAGCAGCTATAGAAATAGCAGGTGCTTCTGAGACAGTAAAAACCCTTAAACGTACGGGACTCCTTATTGGCCTTATTTCAGACATTTGGGTACCATACTATAAATCTTTCAAACTGGCCTGCCCTGAGATTGTGGCTGCAGTTAATAGTACCACGCTGAGTTTCAGAGAGGGCGTAAGAAAACCTAACCCAGTGCTTTATGAAAGGGCTTTGGCATCTCTTGATTTGACCCCTGACGCTGCCGTTATGGTAGGGGATTCTTATTTTAGCGACATCGAGCCGGCTATGAAGCTGGGGATGACCACTGTGTGGTTTTTGTCCCGTCCCGCACATGAGCTGGATTCTATTGTACGAGTATTTAATAATGAGCTTAAAAAACCTGATTTCGTTATAGGAAAAATTACAGAGCTATTAACGCTGGATTTATGGAGATAAATTTATGAAAATTTTAAAGGTCGAGAATTTCTCTGCTCAACAGTTAATTGAGAATCTTAAAAACATTACAATGCTTCATGCACCGGAAATCCATCCATATAAGGATGTGTTTATTTCTTTAGAGAATATTTCCATTGATTACCTGCACCCGGCACAGTATTATGTCCTGCATAAGGAATTAGACAAAGTACGCAACCTGAGGTGGGAGCTAAGAAATCACAATATAGACATTTTTAATTTAAACGGCTATGTGAAAATATGGCTTGAGGGTGAGGAGGAGCCAATTGACCTGCTCCCTCCGGTAGTTGAGGAATCTATTGAGAAAGACGGACGAGTCGTAAACATCATAAACGATGGAATGCACCGGGTGTTTTTGTCGCGTCTTGAGTGGGTCATACCTCAGGTAGTGTTTGTGCGCGGCATTCCCAAAGATTTACCCTATTACGCATACCCAATTCCAGAGGGGTGGGATAAGGTTGATATTGTTGAGGATTTACCGGAGGGGTTTCTTAAGAAATGGCATAGGATTGAAAAGTATAAGACTCTTTACAGAAACTTCAACTCTGCGTTTGAAAATGTTGGAGGCCCCAGAGGGCATAACGCTAAAAAGAGTTAATGGAATTTGTACCTGTTTATTATAAAGACTCCCTTACCATTATCAATCCAAATGGCTACGTTGGAGTTGTCACCCTATGGTCTAAAAAGCAAGCCGTAATAGACAAATTCAAAGAGGCCGGTGTGGATTTAGATACATCAAGCTCTCCGATAGCCGCTTTTGGCACGCTCTATGGCAATGGACTAAAGCACCTTCTTGCCAATTTGCTCTATAACCCTCAGATAACACACATCTTAATTTGTGGACGGGATACCGGAGGGTCGTTGCAGCATCTGTTGAGCTTTTTTAATAAGGGTGTGGAAAAGGAAATTCAACTTGGCATTCCGAGTAACAGGATTATAGGAACCTCAAGGTGTGTACCTGAGGCATTGACACCGGAATTATTTAAGAATCCTCCCAATTTAACCTATATAGGAAAGGAGAGCGACGCTGAATTTAAGATAAAACTGATGGCTTTTTTTGATAATCATCCACTTGGATTAAACATGGCAAAGGCTGAGAGGATAGCAATAGAGCTGCCGGAAATTACACCCTCGTATTTTCCTTCTAATCAACGCAGTCATACAATTATAAAAAACTCTCCGCTTGAAGCGTGGAAGGAGTTGATCTTCTGTCTGGATCGTTTTGGACGCATGACAGAGCTTAAGCCTGACAAGCGCCGCAAAGAGCTGCAAAACGTAAAGGTAATAGTAGAAAATCCACAAGAAGAGGACAACGAGATTTTAAAGCCGTTTGGATTTTCCACTGAGGAGCTTCATAACTATCAGAGCACAGTCATGAGTGACATTGTAGAAGGAGATTATGGCTACGGTAACAGAATCAGGGCTTATTTTGATGTAGATGCTCTGACGGCTTGTATAGAAAAACTAAAGAAAAACCGGCAGGACAGGCGTTCTTTTATAGTGCTATGGGATTCAAGGAGAGACCTAACCGAAATAAAGCGCTCATCTCCGTGTTTAGTGACGATTTTTTTCCGGGTGTTTGATGATAAACTCACTCTTTCTGCGACTTTCAGAGTGCATAACGCACTGGATGCGTGGCTTAAAAATTTCTACGCTTTGATGGCTATTCAAAAGCATGTTGCGGAACTGACTGGAATACAAGCAGGAGCTATAACTGTAATCAGCCACTCAATAAGTATTAATCCCGATGAGGGATATGAGAAGCTTCAGATGATTGTCCGTGAGCACAGTGGTAATTTTAAGTTTGAAGCCGATCCAAACGGACAGTTCAGATTTAAAGTTGAGGATGGACAAATCGTTGCGGAGCACATATATAATGGTGAAAAACTTACTGAGTACAGGAGTAAAAAAGCTGAGCGGATACAGTATGAGATGAAACGCGACAGGGCAATATCAGACATTGGGCATGCTATTTTTGTCGGCAGACAGCTTGCTAAGGCTGAAAGATGCTTACAGACCGGAGAGGTATTTACTGAAGAATTGTAACGCTATAATTATGTTCCCTGTATGTCTTTAAAAACAAACAAATAATCACTGACAACATCTGCAATAGGGTTTATAAATCTATGTTATACTTAATAAATAATTTAAGTAACAGATTGTTGAATGCAGGAGAGGAAATGATTATAACAAAACTTCAATATAGTGAAAACGTTTTTGGCAGACAATGGGAATTAAAAAGTACTGATCTGGGTATGCATAATTTAATTATCGGTCTGAATGCAACAGGTAAGACCAGATTCTTGAAAGCTATATTGGATTTGAAATCATGTATCATGAAATCAATCATTTACAGTAGCTTTATGAGCAAAGCGCAACGATCGTGGTATATTGAATTTTTAGATACTGAAATTACCCCACCAGTTAAATATGAATATAAATTAAAGTTATCAGAAGAACAAATAGAAATGGAAGAGTTAAAAAGCAATGAGAAATTGTTAATAAGCAGAAGTAAAGATACCGGGAAAATATCTCCTGCTGAAGGTGAGAAAATGATAGATTTCTCACCTCCTGAAAAAGAATTAACGGTAAACGTGCGCCGCGATAAAAAAGATTTTCCATTTTTGGAAAAATTGTGGTCATGGGCAGATGATTTTCTTTTCTTAAACTTTACACAGTTTAGCCCACATTTTGTTATGTATAAAGGAACGCCTGAGAGATTTAATCAGGACTTGGTAATAGCATCATTAGAACTTATTATAACTTTAGATAAAAAGAATGCCTTGATAGCAGACTTTACAAGCATTGGTTATCCTATTAAAGATATTGGAGTTATTAAAATTCCAAATGGAGATTCTTTTATAGATGTTACAGAGAATACATTAGAAGGCTCAACCACTCAATATTATATGTCACAAGGTATGTTAAGAGCACTCTCAACAATTATTATAGTTGAAGCATTTTTGATAAAGAATACGCCCTTAACCCTTGTAATTGATGATATTGGTGAGGGTTTGGATTTTGAAAGATCTTCTAAGCTCACGAAACTTATTATGGGAAAACTCAAACATACGAAAATACAGCTAATTGCAGCGTCTAACGACAGGTTTTTAATAAATGCCGTAGATATTACTTCTTTGAATATACTGGAGAGAACCGGACATACGGTTGAGTCTTATAATTATTTCAATAATAAAGAAATGTTTGATGAGTTTTCACTTACCGGTTTAAATAACTTTGATCTTCTTATTGAACAATTGTACAAAGAATGGGGTAGTAAGTGAAAAAAATAGCCTTCTTTGCAGAGGGACAAACTGAAGCGGTTTTTGTTGAGCAGTTTTTGAATGAATATATCGGTGATTACAATTTAGACTTACAAACAAGTAGATTTGTAAGTCGGAATCTAATAAGAAAAGTTATTGAGAGAAAAAATCCATATGCTGTCTGTGAAGTTCAGATTTTTAACGCAGGCGGCGATAGCGCTGTTCAGTCACGGATTAGAGAAAGAGCCGAGTCTATGATTAAAAATAATGGATATGACTATATCATCGGTCTTAGGGATTTATATCCTAAGGAAAGAAAACAAAAGAAAGAGATTATAGAAGCTTTTGAAAAATTATTCAAAAAGAGGGATTTTTATGACCGAATAAAACTTGTTCTTGCAATAATGGAAATAGAGGCATGGTTTCTGATGGATTATAAGATGTTTTGCAAAATTGATAGTTTGCTAACCCATAATTTTATCAAGAAAGAATTAGGATATGATTTAATCAACGATAATCCTGAATCTTACACTCATCCTACAAAAATTATTGATAAAATCTTTCATTTATGTGGCAAAAGTTATGAAAAACACAAAGATGACTCGTACAAAATAGCCTATAATCTGGACTATGCTGATTTATGCTGCAACAAAGAGTATAGAAACAAAGTGGAAAGTTGGAGGTACTTCATGGATTGCATCAATTTAGTTTTTGAATAAGAAATTATTATATCGGACAACCTTTCCGGAATTCCCCCTCCTACACCTCTATCTTAAACTCACACCAGCCATCAATGTTTCTTACCGAAATAGCGCCTTTCATACTCTTTTCCACTATGAGTTTTGTGATGTATAAACCGAGTCCTGTCCCTCTGGACTTATCTTTGGTTGTAAAATATGGGTCAAAAATTCTACCGATAATGTCCTCACGCACTCCGCCTCCGTTGTCAGTTATAGTGATAACTACTTTGCCATCGGACGTATCTTTGTATGAGTTAATCTTAACAATACGTGTTGAGACGTGTCTTTGATCAAAAACATCCCTGACATTAGCCAGTATGTTCAGTATTACCTGGGCAAACTCGCTGGGTACCACATTCAGAGTCAGCCCATCATCAATTTCCTTCTCAATAATAATATCCTTTACCTCAAAATACACATTTGTAATTGACAATGCACTCTCTATAACATCTTTAATCTTGAGTACCTCTTTTTGCTGATTACTAAGATAAAAATCTTTGAAGCCATCTATCGTGTTTGAAAGCGCCACTAGCTCTGACATAACATCTGTAATACTTTTATCCAGATATCCTTCATTTAATTCATTACACATGTAAGCGTCAAGTATATCCTGCACTAAAAGGCCAATTGCAGCAAGGGGCTGTCTCCACTGATGAGCAATGTTTACAAGCAGCTCTCCCATTGCCATATGACGGGACTGTTCATACATCAGTTGGTCTTTTAACCTGTTTTTTTCTATCTCCTCGGCTACCCTGTTCTCAAGATTGATAGTAAACTGCTTTAGCGCCTCCTCTATACGTATTCGCTCTGTGATGTCTCTTGATATTATGCAAAACACATCGCGGCCCTTGTAGGTAAAAAAACCTATGCTCAACTCAACTGAAAACACTGTTCCATCCTTATGTCTGTGCAAGATGTTAGTCACTCTCTGACGTGATGTAGTTTTTGCCTTTTTTGCTATTGCAAATGATTTTTCAGGTTCCGCTGATATAATGGTTACACTTGCGCCTTTCATCTCCTCCCTGTTGTAACCATACAGATTACACCATGCATCATTTGAATCAATAAACTCATATGTTTCAGCGTCACAAAGAAATATAGCGTCATTTTCATGCGTAAACAGTAATCTGTATTTCTCTTCACTGTCTCTGAGGTCTCTTTCCATTGATTCCAACGTTCTTTTCTTTGCCAGTCCTGTTTCACCAATAAGCCTGGCAAGACGCAGCAGGAAATCAACTATCATTTTTACATATTCCTCAGTAAATACCGGAACCTTTGAAAGCGCCTCAAGATACTCATCCTTATTAAAACCACACTCCTCAGCCTGTCTGATAAAGTATTGCTCATTTGGCGGCTCAAAAAGGAACTGTCCAGTAAAGAGATTGCCCATATGAACGCCGTCAATAATTATAGGCACTGCAACATCCACAAGGCCATTTTTGCATCTGCAAACGTTGTATTGCTCTTTTGCATTTACTTTTTCAGCAAGGATAAAATCACTCTCTTTGCATCTTACCTCCGTTATGGGGTTTACGCGATGAAATTTAGTACAGATCTGTTGCCAGCCGCTTTCAGTAAGTATATTACCGTCTATATCTAAAATTACAGTATGTGTTCCCGTAAGTCTGGTAAAACTTGCAGAGAGTTCCTGAAGTTCCTTAATGTCAAAAATTTCTGATAGCTTGTAGGTCATAAGTAGATTAAAGTACGGATAAGCACGGATGAACACAGATTATGGTTTTTCAATTTTTATCTGCTCTTATCTGTGTCCATCTGAGGTTAATTTCCTCTCCCTTTAGCGACTATTACTTGATACCTTTCTCATTTAAAAACGCCGAATACTGTTTGTCTGTGCCTACGATGTGTTTGGTAAGCCAGTCTTTCAGGAAATTCATAAGTAACAGATCAACCATAGCGCGTCCGGCTTTAAACTGAGCATCAAAACTTATCACCTTCTGTGTTAAATCATCATGCTCCTGTTTGTGGGCAATTGCTTGTGGATAACCATTGGCAGCAAACAACCTCTCTTCATTGCCAAAGTGATACTTTGTGTACTCTATCAGTTCGGTTAATACCGCCCCTAGTACATCCTTGCCTTTTCTAGCCGTTACGGCATCAAACAGGTCATTAATCAAAGCTATCAGTCTCTTGTGTTGATCATCCAGCTCCTTTACACGCACACTTAAATTGTCATTCCACGTAATTAGTGACATATGTTTAAATCCCCCTGCATTTAATTGTGCAAACGATTTTCATTTTACTCTTCACCCATAAAGCATATTATACATAAAATAATGGGAAATGAACAGATTTTGAAAAAGAAACGTCAAAACCTTCCCGATCGTATAATGGAGATAATAAGCCATATTCCCAGAAAAAAGGATATTATAAAGCCCAAAGTCCCAATTGCAGGCATATCAAAAACCTTAGCTCCGATCCCTGACATTGTTAATATGGCTGAGCTCATTATGATTGAAGCTGTAACAATGCTAAAAGAAAGACGGTTGGTCGAACGGTCGAAATCCCGTATAAGACGCTCTACGCCGATTATGTTAAACTTCACAATGAACTCATTATTTATCATTTTTCTAATCAGTACCCGCAGTTTCTTAGGGGTATCAATAAGGGAATCGGCCAGATCCGAGAGGTTTTTCCCAACTTTGGCATACATCTTCTTAGGGCCGTACTTTTTCCTGATAAGCATGGTTGTGTATGGGGCTGAGGCCGTGATAAAATTAAAATCCTTATCTATTTCCCTCACTATGCTATCTACCATGAGCATACACTTATCTATTAATAAGAGTGAGGACGGAATTTTAAGTTTGTGCTTAAGGGAAAGTTTGGTTATAGTGTCAAGGTACTCGGCAAAATTAATCTCAGCAAGTGCAGTGTCATAAAGAGGTATGAGAATTTCCATCATATCGTTTAGAAATTCCTTTCTGAACCTGTCTATGTCCACCTCTTCTGTGACCATCCCTAAGGATATAAACTCATCAATCAGACTCTCAAAATCCTTGTTGACAATGGCTATAAGAATTCCTGCAATGCTTTCCATGACATCAGGAGTAAGCCACGCCGCCATGCCATAATCCACTATGCCTATTATGCCATCATCAACAACAAAAAGATTTCCTGGATGTGGGTCAGCATGAAAAAAACCATCCTCAAGAATCATCTTAAAGTAGGCATTAACAAGATTTTCCGCTATCTCGCCTTTATCTAACCCAAGCCTTTCCATTGACTTTACATCGTTTATCCTTATACCCTCAATCCGTTCAAGCACAATAACTCTCTCCGATGTATAGGCAGGATAGAGTATCGGGATTTTTATGCTCTCAACTTTTTTAAAATTCCTCGCAAAGCGTTGTACGTTCTTAGCTTCCTCCATAAAATTCAGTTCTTTTTTTATGGTTTTTGCAAACTCCTCAACTATCCCCACAGGGTTAAATATCTCAGCTCCTGGGATATACCTAAGCATCATGGAGGCCAGAAGCCGCATGATATTTATGTCGGTCTCTATGGTTTGGCGAATGTTTGGCCTCTGTACCTTAACCACAACCTTTGTGCCGTCATTGAGCACTGCCTTATGTACTTGTGCAACTGAGGCCGCTGCAATTGGAGCTCTATCTATTTTAGCAAATATTTGATCTATTGGCAGATGGAGATCCTTCTCTATTGTCTCTTTTACACCTTCAAACGGAAATGGCGGCACTTCATCTTGCAGTTTTGCAAACTCGGCAGCAAATTTCTCTGTTATCAGGTCTGGGCGTGAGGACAGTATCTGAGCAAGTTTTATAAATGACGGCCCAAGGTCAGAAAACGCCCGCCTAAGCCGCTCAGCTATTGTCGTTTCTATTATTTCAACCTGGGTAAAAATTTTCAAGCGCTTTCTAAACGGTATCAAACGGCTTAAGTTAAGTTGCTCAATAAACTGTCCAAACCCATGCTTTGCAAGTATGTTTAGAATCTGAGTTATTCTGTTTATATTTTTGTATGTTTTAGTGAGTTTCAGGATTTCAGAAAACATTTGTTGAGTTATATTCCTTTATGGCTTCTATTCATCTGTGTTTTGCGTGCCTTCAAGCGCACTGACACGAGCTGAGAGTGAATTCACTTTCTTAGTTAACTTTTCAATATCATCTTTTTTGGCAAGGTTCATTTTCTCTAAGACCGAACTTATGGTCTCTGACAAATTTGAAGAGAATTCGCTGCCGGTCTTACCAAGTTTTTCTGACCACTCTTTGACCATTTTCATGCCCTGGGATTCACTCAGTTCCCCCTTCTTTACCAAATCCTCAACAAAATTCCTCACCATCTCCTGAGCGCCAAGCGCTGCCATTGCAAACTCTTTCAGAGTATCAAATACCATCGTCGGATCCTCCTTTATTTTTCATGATACTTTAACATAAAAGGAGTTATAATAGGGAGGAATTTTTTTACTTTTTCCCCCATATTTCCACTATGCGTTTTCCGCCATTAAATGTGAGTACCATGGTTTTTTTGTGGGTACGCATTAAATAATTCGTTAGCTCAACATCACCTAACTGTATCATGTTTCCGTTAAACCACAAAACGAAGGGGATATCTTTCATTTTGTAGTTAAACGGGTTGCCGAAGTCACCGCTTTTATATGTAACATGATAGCCCTCTTGCATATTTGGCGGGTAGAGATTGCAATAGTAATTAAACTCCGGAGCATTTACTACTAGAGCTGTAGACCTTTGTGGTACAATTGTGTTTATTTTTTTGGCAATGAGGGGTATTTCTTTCTTGTCTTTGGCACTTAAGGCATAGACAAGAGGCACATAGACAGCAACCGACACAGGCCCCATAAGTGCCACAACAAGTAACACAGCCGTTGCCTTTCTGAGATTACTCTGGTACTGCTCATTAAAAAAGAATTGTTTAACTGCATAGGCTAACAGGATTACAGCGTATGGTAAGCACAATTGAAAATAGTGCGCATATGTTCTGAAATAGAGCGGAACGATATGAGAAAGGCAAAGAAAAGAAAAAATTAACAAATAAAAATCAGATGTTTTCATTAACATAACCGCCGACAGAATCAACACGCCTATAATCCATAACCCTCTGACACTGAAAATACCTGAGAGCATGTTTAATAATCCTGCCTTTACATATCCCTGGCCACTTAACTGTGAAACAAATGAT
>JADFYB010000294.1:0-1166 GCA_015233245.1 Nitrospirota bacterium
ACTCATCTTGCTGCTTATTGTTATTATATATGGTGAATCCGCTGGTATCAACAATAATACCGGCATATAACAGGGGAGAGCTTCTCAGGGAGACTATCGTAGATGATTACATTAGCGTTTACTGACTCGGATGACTTACGGAAATCTTGAGTTAATAAATAATTTAAAAGATAATTTGATAAACCGGGCATGGAGGAAATAATGAAGATATTGGTAATAGGCAGCGGCGGACGTGAACACGCTATAATATGGGCTTTAAAAAAGAGCAAACGAGTGGATAAAGTTTATTGCTGTCCCGGTAATGCAGGCATAGCCGCTATGGCCGATTGTGTTGACATAGAGGTTGAGAATGTAAATGGACTTATAGATTTCGTAAAATATGAGTGGATAGACTGCACGATAGTGGGCCCGGAGGTGCCGCTTTGTGCCGGCATTGTGGATTCATTTGAAAAAGAGGGTTTAAAGATATTTGGGCCAAATCGTATGGCTGCAGAGCTTGAATGTTCTAAGGCCTTCTCTAAGGATTTCATGAGACGTTACGGGATTCCCACAGCCGATTACAAAGTGTTTTCATCAAACATACTCGCAGAGGAATATGTGCGCATCAAGGGCGCTCCGATTGTAGTTAAGGCCGATGGGCTTGCCGCAGGTAAAGGGGTTATAGTAGCTGGCAGCACAGATGACGCTATTGCTGCCATCAGATTAATCATGAAAGACAGGGCATTTGGCAATGCCGGAGATAAAGTAATAATAGAGGATTGCATTGAGGGCGAGGAGGCATCTTTTATGGCCTTTACGGATGGGAAAACGATAATTCCCATGGTCTCATCTCAGGATCATAAGCGCATCTTTGATAACGATCTCGGGCCAAACACCGGAGGCATGGGTGCTTACAGTCCGGCTACGGTTATAACTCCGGAGATAGAACAAATTGTCATGGAAAAAGTCATGAAACCAGTAATCCACAACCTTGCCAAAGAGGGTATTAAATACAAAGGAATTCTCTATGCCGGCCTTATGATTAAAGATGGAAAACCGTACGTGCTTGAGTTTAACTGCCGTCTTGGCGATCCTGAAACTCAGGCAGTCCTCATGCGGCTTGAGTCGGAACTAATTGATATCATATTTGGGGTGATTGAGGGTAATCTGGATAAAGTAAAAGTTGA
>JADFYB010000294.1:1266-2535 GCA_015233245.1 Nitrospirota bacterium
AAAGCCTACTCAGCTATTAAACTGATACACTTTGACAATATGCACTACAGAAAGGACATTGCACACAGAGCTGTCACACTCAAGCCGGAATGAGTTTTTATCAAACTGTTCCAACATAAGGAAATCTCTTCTAAAGACTTATTGTGTTATAATTAAACCTGTTTATATGAAAAAATTCAATCTGTTATATGACTCCACAATTGCCATGACAAAGATTGGCAGGTACCGGATACTACATGAGCTTGGACAGGGAGCCATGGGGTTAGTTTACCGGGGGGTGGATACGATTATTGACAGGGTAGTTGCCATCAAAACTATCAAAATAGGGAAAGCCATAACGAATGTCAATTTAAAGGATATGCTTAGCCTGTTTTATCAGGAGGTAAGAATAGCCGGGAAATTATCCCATCCCAATATAGCAACCATCTTTGATGTCGGTGAGTACAATGATATTCACTACTTTGTGATGGAGTATGTGGACGGGGTGAATCTTAAAAGCATAATTTTGGAAAAGGCATCGTTTAGACTTATAGAAAAGGTTGGATTATTAATTCAGATAGCTAATGCACTTCACTATGCGCATCAAAGAGGTGTAATTCACAGAGATATAAAGCCAGCTAACATTATGATTGTCTCAGACGATAAAAGAGCAGTGCGGGACTATCAGGTTAAGATTATGGACTTTGGTATTGCTATGCTATCATCCACAGGCACTGCAATAGGCAGGCAATCTTCTGACAGAATTCTGGGAACTCCCTCGTACATGTCACCTGAGCAGATTTCAGGGCTGGAACTTGACAGACAAACCGATATATTCTCATTAGCCTGTCTTGCGTATGAGTTTCTTACGGGTAAAAAACCCTTCTCGGCACCCACACTTCCTGAACTCTTTCAGAAAATTAAAACCACTACCCCAAAACCGCCACACGTTATCGAGCCAACCATCCCTGAGGACCTTAGCAAGTGTATATTAAAGGGACTCGAAAAAAACAAAGACTCACGATACCAGTCAGCAGGTGAATTTGCAGATGAACTTGAGATTTTTCATAATCGGGAGGAGCTTCTGGAGACTCAGAAACTGGACATATCTAAGGAATATGCCGACAAGGAATTCCTGCAAAGCCTTAAAAGAAACTATGCTTTTTTTTCTGATTTCTCGATAGATGAGCTTAACAAAATTTATAACATCAGCCTTAAAGTTTCATATAAAAAGGGAGATGTGATTTTTAAAGAAAACACCATAGGCAGTAAGATGTTTATAATCATCTC
>JADFYB010000078.1 GCA_015233245.1 Nitrospirota bacterium
TTACAGGGGATTCCCCTTTAGGGGAGACGTTGAGGAGCTTTTGACGATGCCAACGATGTTAGGCGATTGAATGCGGCTTGGTTTAAGATGCAACGGTTAGAGCATGTAAGGGCAGGCACCGAACTGGAGGCACAACATGGGTAAATTAAGAAAAATATTAAACGAGATTAATAAGCAGCTTGAGGCTGCAGCTATAGCCGAGATGAGGATTGATAAGGCACGGGAGACGCTGCTTAACGATGAAACTGTAGGGGAGGGGCGCCGTGTTCGCAGGAGGGCCACCAATCCGGGGATATTTTCATTTGGTGAGAACTCTCTTTCAATATCTGTGATGACAGATAAAAAACTCTATTCAAACAGTTAATTCTGATTTTAATTCAGAAGTATAACGAAGCCAACAAAGTTAGACAATTGAATTAGAATTGGAATAACGCTAATTTTACTTAAGGAGGTAAAAGGATGAATATATACTTACCGGTAGCGCACACCTCGATAAATCTGGTGATAATGCTCTGCATAGGAACAGGGATTGGTATGCTTTCGGGGCTTTTTGGGGTAGGGGGCGGGTTTTTGATAACTCCCGTGCTTATGATGTTTGGAATACCGCCAACAATTGCGGCTGCAAGCGGAGCCAATCAGATGGTGGCAGCCTCTACCTCAGCAACACTTACACACTGGAAACTCGGAAATGTTGACATGAAAATGGGGCTATACCTGCTGATAGGCAGTTTCCTTGGAGGTGGACTTGGTGTTCAGGCAGTTAAAATTCTAAATGCAATGGGAAATGTTGATTTTGTTATCAAACTGACCTATGTGCTTTTGCCCTTTACAGTGGGCGGTCTTATGCTTGGCGAGACTTTAAAGAAAAAAGACCCGAACAAAAGCTCAGGATCTGGTTACAAACAGTCCCTGTGTTCCAAAATGATGTCGCTCCTTCCTTTTCAAATGGAATTTGAGAAATCAGGAGTGCGGCACTCGGCAATTTTGCCAGTGATTATTGGGATACTTGTAGGTGTGTTGGCAGCCATAATGGGAGTAGGCGGCGGGTTTATCATGGTTCCTATTATGCTTTACATTCTGAAGATGCCGATGAAAGTGATAATTGGGACAAGCGTTTTCCAGATACTGTTTACCGTTATTGAGGTCACCTTTCTTCAGTCATATACAAACCACACGGTTGACTTCGTACTGGCTCTGGTTATGCTGATAGGCTCAAGTGTTGGCGCATACGTGGGAACAATGTTAAGTGAAAAGCTCAATACTGAACAGCTTAAGGTACTCCTTGCGTTATTAATACTCTCAGTGGGATTTAAAATATTGTTTGAACTCATGGCAAAGCCGTCTCTACTTTTAGCTTATGCTATAACAGGAGGTAAATAGAAAATGAATAAAAAAACCACAGGATTGTTGGGGCTTATGCTCACGGTGCTTGTTCTTACTATGATAGTAAGTCAAACACACGCAAATGCAGAACTTACTTTGAACATGGACAAAAGCGTGATTCCAATAGATACTTTTTATAAAGGCAATACACTAAATATAACCGGAAGTGTGGACAGTGGCAATGACGTAGTAGTGAAAATCACATCACCTCGTGAAAACGAATCTTTTATGGTCAAGGAGAAATCCGTTCACCTGTTCTGGTTGAATAAATACAAGCTTAAAGTATCCCAGGTCAATGACACGTACATGCTTTTTAGCTCTAAGAATATTGATGACATCTTATCTGCTGAAGAGAGAGCCAAATATTCACTTGGATATGATGCTGTCGGAAAAAGGGTTGAAATCACTGGCAACGATAAGGATCAACTGTTCAGAGAATTCATAAAAGTAAAAGAAAGCGGTAAGTTGTATGTTGTCTCCGGCAGTAGTGTTGTTCTTAAACCCTCAGGTGCTGGTAAAAGCAGATACAGTGTTACAGTCAACTTCCCGTATCAAGTACCGATAGGCAGCTACAACGTGAATGTTTTCGCAGTTAAAGATGGTGTGGTTTCACAGAGAGCGACAGGGGCAGTGAAAATCAAAGAGGTGGGAATGGTTCGTGATTTATCCGATATGGCGATGACACACGGCGGACTTTATGGAGTGCTTGCGGTATTAATTGCTCTTGTGGCCGGCTACGTCGTAACACCGGCAATTGCTGCCGTAAAGAAGGTGTTTGTTGTATTTATTACACTGCCTAAGATGGTTTTTTCAAACGGAAATGGGCACCTCTCTCAGGTATCGGTACTTAAAGAGTCAACCAAGGCTGAGGAATAGAACATTTTTAACTAAAAAAAGGAGTGTGAAATGCTTGAAAAAATAGACATTAAGGAAAGATATAGAATGAAGTTGATGGGATCGGTCAGATCAATTCTTTTGGCAACAGACGGTTCAGACTACAGCATGGGTGCGGTGAAAGAGGCGATAGCATTTTCACGGGAATGTAACACATCACTAAGGCTCTTAAGAGTGCTTGAGATTAATCCGGCATATGAGAGCATGGGGTTTAACTATTCCACAGAGATGGTTAAATTGGTGGAGGAGGAACTTGACAGTATAAGAGAAGATGCAGCCTTAAATAATGTGGAATGTACGACAATGCTAAAGCGCTCGGAGCGTGTGCACGAGGCAATAACGGAGGAGGCGGAAAAGCAAAGAACCGACATAATTATAATGGGCCGGCGCGGGATGACAGGCTTAAAGAAATTCATCATGGGCAGCGTAACGGCAAAGGTGATAGCAAGCACCTCATCTAAAGTGCTGGTAGTTCCCAAAGAGGCACAGCTAAAGGGAGAGACGTTGTTAGTTGCCTCAGACGGCTCTAAACACAGCGAAGGTGCTGTGAATGAGGCGATAGATATGGCAAGCCGCTGTCCGGTGGTTAAGTCACTATTAGCAGTTTCAGTAGTTCCTGACAAAAGTAAATTAGGCCAGGCAAAAGACATTTTAAGTAAAATATCTGACAGGGCTAATGCCAGAGGGGTAAAAGTTGAGACCTTTCCGCTGGTTGGCCAGCCATATAAAACACTGGTCAATGCTTCTTTAGAAATGGCGGCAGATATTATTATCATGGGCAATTATGGCAGCACAGGGTTTGCCGGGGTTTTGATGGGCAGTGTGGCGGAACGTGTAATTGCACTTTCGATGTGTTCGGTTCTGGTTGTTAAAAACAATGCTGTACATTAAACATTTTGAAAGGAGAGTGAGTAATTTCTTAGAAAATTAAGAAGTTACTTTCTTCTTTTTTCCTCTCCACGATTTTTTTGAAGTCGCAGTAGCAACCTTAGGAGTTAATAAAGAAGAAAATACCGGCACTCTTATGTTATCATAGTTGCGTTAGATAGTTGGAGCACGAAAAGAGTATGCCGATTAATAGCGAAAAGGTCTATTGTGAGAAGAAGGGTTGTTACAAGTATATTGAGGTTTGCAAGCACTGTAAGCATTCGACCAACTGCGGGATATACTCAAAGTACAAGCAGCCCTTGTTGTTTGATATAAAGTCAAATGGAAAAAAGAGATGAAATTTGACTGCCATGTTCATACGTTTCCAAGGTCATCCTGTAGCACGATGTCACCGGAGACCCTTATTAAAGCCTCCACAGAGGCAGGCATTGAGGCAATTGTTATAACCGAACACGATTATCTGTGGAGCGCTGATGAGCTTAACTCATTAAGGCTCAAATGTATAGGCGGTCTGAAAATATTTGCAGGTGTTGAGGTGTCCTGTATTGACGGGCATTTTTTAGTATATGGCCTGAAAGACCTGAAAGGGATATCTTTTAACATGTCCTCAGAGGAGCTGATTAGCCATGCCCATTTAAATGGAGCCGCCGTTGTTGCCGCTCATCCATTTAGATTTAGTCGTGAGGACGGACAGCACTGCTATGAGATTGATATTGACGGAGTTGAAGTATCAAGTGGCAACACCTCAAATGAGGCCGGGCGTCTAGCGCTTAAGCTTGCAAATGAAAGGGGACTTTTTCAACTGACCTCAAGTGACGCCCACACAACCTCTGTCATAGGAAAATACCACACCTCATTCCCGTCACACATTTCAACGATTTTAGAGCTTGCTGAGTTCATACGCTCAGTAAACAAAGTTAGCTAACGCTTAAATTTATTACCTTTTCTTTTAATTATTGAGATATCTCAACTTTCATCATCTATGGCACCAAGAAGTTTTAGGCTTTCTCTCTGATCATCTGTTAAACCTCTAACTCCTGTAATATTCATTTCCTCATATGGCCGCCTTGCTTTCAAGGTGTTTACATGCTCGCCACTTTCAAAATCCCATAGGTTGATGGTTTCATCTCCACTTGCACTTCCTATTAACTGATATGCCTCGCTGAAAACAACCGATTCAACTCTTCTCTTATGTCCAGTTAAAGGCGGTCTTGAACTCTGTCTGCTTTCCATATCCCAAATCATCACGGTACTATCTTCATTACCGCTAATAATACTTCTACCGTCTGGGGTAAAGACAATAGAATGAATGCCACCCCTATGACCGTGAAGAGTAGTAATACATTTACCTTCCGGAATATTCCAAAGTTTTATTGTTTGGTCTTCACTGCCACTGGCAAGAATTTTTCCATTTGGACTGAATGCTACAGCCCATACTTTATCGGAATGCTCTTTCAAAGTATTGATACATACTCCATTATCATAATCCCATATCTTTATCGTTTGATCCCAACTACAACTGGCTAACATTTTAGCCACAGGACTAAAGGCTACTTTAGATACCCAGTCATCATGGTCTGCAAAGTTATGGACTAATTCACCGTTTTGAGCGTCCCATATCTTTATGGTTTTATCCTCTCCAGAACTTGCAACGAAACGACTGTTTTTGCAGAAATCAACAGATGTGATCCATTTTTGATGGCCTTTTAAAGTTTTTATGCATCTACCTGTTTTTAAGTTCCACAGCTTAATGCGTAAACTTCCCTAAAAAGTAGACAAGTAATAAATAGAGCATTCTGGCAAAATAAAAGACCAGGAGGTAACTATGAAGAAGACACGGTTTACAGAAACACAGATAGTGTCGATATTAAAGGAAGCAGACAAAGGAATTGCAGTCAATGAACTATGTCGCAAGCATGGTATCAGTGATTCAACCTATTACAACTGGAAATCCAAATATGGCGGGATGGAGGCGTCCGATTTAAGACGTATTAAGGAGCTTGAACAAGAGTTAAGCCAGATGAAACGTATGTACTCTGATTTGGCACTTGAAAACAGGGCGTTAAAGGACTTAATCGAAAAAAAATTATAAGGCCGTCCGGTAAACGGCAAGCAGTTAAGTATTTGGTTATGGAGCACAGGCTTTCGATACAAAAGAGTTGCTTATGTATCGGCTTGTCCCGGGCGGCCTATTATAAACAAACAGTTGGTAACAGTGACACAGAGGTTATCGATGCTATCAATGAATTGATATGCAAACATGCACGATGGGGGTTTTGGAAATGCTACAAGGCATTAAGACGGAAGCAATATCCCTGGAATCATAAAAGGGTATACAGAGTGTACTGCCAACTGAGGCTAAACCAAAAGCGTAGGGCCAAGAAACGGTTGCCTATGTGTTTACGTCAGCCGTTAATGGCGCCACAGAAGGCTAACCATGTTTGGTCGGCAGATTTTGTAAGTGATGCGCTGTATGAAGGTAACCGTTTTAGAGCATTTACGTTAATCGATGATTTCAACAGGGAGGTGATTGCTATCGAGATTGATACATCTCTTACGGCTAAAAGACTTATCCGGGTATTTGAGCGGCTAAGGCTAAGCCGTGTACTTCCAGATGTTCTGAGGGTCGATAACGGTCCTGAGTTTCTAAGTAGTGAGTTTGTGACATGGGCCGAGTCGGCAGGCATAATGATCCATTATATCCAGCCTGGACAACCAAACCAAAACGCGTATATTGAGAGATTCAATCGAACCTATCGGGAGGAGGTGCTGAATCTGTATCTTTTTAAAAACTTAATGCAGGTACGAGAGATAACATATTGGTGGATGATTGACTATAATGAACAGCGCCCTCATGATGCACTGTGTGGCTTGACACCAGCAGAGTATATGAAACTAAATACCGGATACTCTACTTTAGAACTGTCTATCTAATGGGGAAGCTTACGATTTCCTCCTAACATAACCAAGCAAGCTTTTATAGAAACAGTGGAAAAAACAGTTGAACTTGTAAAGTTTTCAATTAAATTCAAGGCAAAGCTTTCACTTAACAGCTTTCCAACAGTTGAAGCATATTCAGGTTCTCCGGATGAAGATTTGGCAAAAAAGTATAATTGGCCAGTCAAAACAGTAACCATAATAAGAGCGGATAAAACAAGGATCGCTCAGGTTACTCATTTTTTACCAATCGACAGAGAGATGAGAAGTCTTTTTGAAAACGACGCTCTTCTTGAAAGATATAAAGAGATTTTAGATGACATAACTTTGGATAAAGAATGGCCTCCCGAAACAATTTCAAGGTCTATTGGAATTAATACTCTGGTTCTATTCATGGCGGCTTATGGTTTGCTTAAGATAAAAGAAGTAACATTTATGAGAGAGCTTATCTTCCATCTCATTAGAATATTTCATAAAAAATGAGTTAACAATTTTTGTAGGATAAAATGGCTTTTATTAAAACAGCAAAGAAAGATTTTACATATAATGAATACATAACAACTATAAACAAAATAGTTTCCAAAGAAGGAATAACTTTAGTAAAGATAAGAAAAAGCGATCGATACCCTGGCCGGCATGAGGGTACCACTATTATTTCCGATCCTAGAGAACCTGATCATAAGCTAGTATATGATTACATAAAAAAGAAACAGCAATTGATATCCAATATCGATAAAAAGGTATTGATGCCAACACCTCGGAATAGTTTTCATTTGACCCTGCTTGGTATTACATATGAAGCCCTCCATGAAAAGCTTTTAAGCGAGGGAAGGATTGATGATGCTGTAAAGTGTGTCAAAAGTATTATTAAAACTTTTAAGCCTATCGGGTTTGCACCAAAAATGAGAATTGCAGGTTTTACTCCCTTTAAAGATGCCATTGTAGCCATTATGAAACCTGTGGATGAAAGGAGCTATCAAGCACTTATTGATGCAAGAAAAACTATAGTTGATAATAAGTGTATTTCTTTATTCGAGATGGGATTAAAATCTAAAGCTCCTGCTGTTTTTCATATTACAACACATTATTTTGTACATGATATGGATGAGGTTGTAAGGGAATCCTTAAACGCAAAGCTGGCAGATATGAATTCTCAATTGGATTTGGACTCACCTACTATGAATTTATCTTATTTCATCTATACAGAGTTTCATTCATTAAAGAGATTTAAAAGAATGGAGGGAAGCTCTGTTTTAAGGTTTGAGTCAGAAATATTGTAGTTACATAAGGAGTTCTTTCATGGTGTTAGGTCTCAGATTAAATCGTATATAAACGCCTCTGAAATTCCACAATAAACCGATATATTGAACAGTTAAGAGGACAAAAAAGGCATGGCACTAGGAAAATCTAATTTGAGTATAGCATTAAATACACATCTATATTTTGTTAGCATAACTGCCTGTATTGGTAATTGCAAAGATGACCTACAAAAATCATCTACAAAAACACGAACATCTTTTATCTGGATATGCGATTATATATTCTCCAATGATATGTATCTATGCAATATAGTAATATTGTAGATATAATATTGCACAATATACTTATTTATGTCAACCACTAAAAAAACATTGACAAACTTGTCCTCTAAGCATAGAATATTGTGAAGGGGAGTTTATATGAAGTTAGATATTGGGAAAGTTGTATATGTTTGTATCAATATTGCATTGTTTTTAATACTATGTACACGCCTTGATGCGGATGACAAAACAGTCTCACATATTGACGTTGCGCTTGCTATAGACAGCTCCGGCAGTATGAAAAAGACAGATCCCCACAATTTAAGAATTGCTGCTTCAAAATTATTTCTATTGTTATTAAACGGTAAAGACAGGGTTGGCATAATGAGCTTTGACACGGAGGCTTATCCCCTGAAGGAGTTGGATGAGGTAGGTGATAAAAAGATATTTCTTGCTGCTGTTAATAAAGTCACCTCAAACGGTTTATACACAAATATCTATAAAGCCATAGAAAAATCGCTGGGGATGTTAGGCAGCGATGAAATGCCGGAGAAGACGAAAATAATCATACTTATGACAGATGGTAAGATGGATACCGGAAACCGTAATAGGGACAGAATGCTTGAGGATAAACTAAAAGCCGAACTTGTGGAAAAAGCAAGAGTGTCTAATATAAAGATTTTTACTATAGCTTTCAGTGACGAGTCGGATAAGGAGCTTCTTGAGGTGATTTCTAAAAAAACTGGCGGTTTTTATTATATAGCTAAAACCCCTGAGGACTTGCATCACATATTTTTATCCATATTTGAAGCTCTAAAAATGCCGGATATGTTGCCATTTGACGCCCTTGGAATGGATGGAAATACGTTTGTTATAGATAATTCAATTAAAGAATTAAATCTTATCATTAAGAAAACCTCTGTGAAAAAGCAAATTATGCTAAAAACACCCAGTGGAGAATTATACAAATCTTATAAAAAGCCGGATAACGTAACTTGGTTTTCCTCTCCCTCATTTGATATGGTTACGATAAAAAATCCACCCGAAGGAAGATGGTCAGTGTTAAATTGCACCGGTAAGGGTAATAAAGTGTTTATCATCACGTCCTTAAAACTCATGACTAATTTTAGTAATCAGGAAATGTTTGCAGGTAAGACAATTAATATAGAAGCATGGTTTCAGAATGAGAAAAAAGAAGTTGTTAAAGATATTGATATTTTAAAAGAAAACGGTCTATATATGGAATTAACCTCTCCGGAGTCAGAAGTTGTTAAAATTCCATTAATCGACACAGCAGCAGTGGGTAGCGGAGTCTATTCCGCCTCTTTTACGCCAAACACTTCGGGTATGTATACTCTTAGAATTGCCGCCTACGGAAAAACTTTTGAACGGGAAAAAAGTTTAACATTCTTAGTAAATGATATACAGCAATCACCTCAATTGCCTAAAAGTGAAAATAATAAAGTTGGAACATCCGTACAAAATAAGCCCAAAATAAAAAATAAGCATACCGCTGCTTCTATGGGTAAAGAGAAATCATCTTATACGAAAGTAGCTATAACCCTGATAATATTGAATATTGTTTTTGTTATAGCGTTAGTTGTTATTATAAAGCTGCTTCGAAGGAAAAAATTGTTAGGGTGGGTGAATGATAAAAATTAATGCAGCTCTTTTTATTTTTATACTTCAATGTTTAGTAATGGCTGTAGGTTTCTCGGTTTTTTTACTTCTAAAACTAAAGAAATATTCTTTAAAAAATAAAGAAATCTCCGCCAGTATTAAAGAACTTGATGATATTTTAAAACAAAGAATCGAAGCCGTTAAGCACCGTATATCAGAACTCAATTTCAAACCATTAACAAATGACCCTGAAGACGAATTAATTAAAGACATTGAGTTAGCTCGCCTTAATTTATTGACTGATCTGCAAATTGGAATAAAAAAATACGCCAGTCCTGTTCTTAAAGGAGATTTTTTCACTAATAACAACAACCTTCTTATAAACCACTTTGACAATATAATTGATAAATTTCTTATCAGTGAGGTTCTAAAGGTAAAGAAAGAAAAAGAAGCTTTTCAACAAGAATTTACAGATAAAGCAAAGCGTTTCGAGGCTGAGAATAATAAACTTCTAAATCAATTAAAAAGCTCAGAGATACAACTGGCAACCGAAAATCAAAAAAATAACGAAACCATTTCAAATCTCAGAAAGAGAATTGCTGAGCTTTTGGCTTATAAAGAAGTTTTTGATGATTTATACAAACGATTTGCTCATATCATGAAAATAAATGAAAGTCTTAAAAAACAGGTTGAAAAATACAGAGTACAAACAGATGAAGGCAAATTATTGCTTACTGACCTGGATAAAATTAACACTCAGATAAAGCATTCAATGGAGTTTATAGCAAACGAAAGGAGGCGATTTGCACAAATCCTGTCAGCAGAGAATGCAACTGAAATGCCTTCAAATCATCAAGTAATAATAACTGTGGAAACATCTGAAGATGAACGTACTCGTTTAAAAAACATTATAAAAACACTAAATAAGGAAAAAAATATTGCTATAAGAAAATATGAGATAGTTGTTTCTGAATCTGAATCGGAAAAAATAACACTTAGGAATACAATTGAAGCAATGAAAAGGAGGATGACGGAGATCTATGCTTTCAGGGGAGCTGTGGAGGACACCTTTGAGAAATTAAAGATAATACTGGAAACCAATGCCCACCTGAAGAAGATTCTTGAGAAAAAGAACTTGAAAACGGAGGAACTCGAAGAGATGTTTGATATTATGTCAACAAATAACAAACACCTTGAGATTTCTTTGGACGTTTTGAGAAGAGAAAACAAAAAGCTGAAATCAGTTATAGAAAATTTCGAACTTGACAAGGATTGGTTAAAAGTTAACGGAGAAGCGAAACAATTTTATAGCAAACTTGAGGAGGATTACAAGAGACTGCAAAAAGAATATTTCAACGTAGTAGTAGAACTTAGAAAGTATGAGATAACTTCATAAATAAAAGATACAGAAAATTAAACAAATTGCCTGTCAAGTTAACCCATAGGAGCACAAACCCCTCTCAATGTGTTAACATAAAATTGCTTAAATGATAGATGAAAACACGGTTCGAGCTTTAGAGTTTAGTAAGATACTTGAAATTGCGGCCTCTTATGCAGTTACCTTTGCAGGCAGAGAGAATATTTTAAGGCTGAGACCTCTTTCAACGCCTGAGGAGATTCAAAAAGAAACAGATTTTATAACCGAGTGGCGTAATCTATTCGCTGAAAATAATCAAACCGGTATAGAACAAATCTCTGATCTATCGCTGCAGTTTACTACGCTTAAGCCCGAAAACTCCATAATTGAACCCATCGAGATAAGAGAGTTCATCCCTCTTTTTGACTCAACGTATAATCTTAAGAGGTTTGCAACACAGCACCAATACTTTATGACCTCTGAACTTGTATCCAATCTTACAACCCATCCGTTTATAAAAAAGACGATAGAAAACTCAATAGATAAAGATGGGCTTATTGTTGATACTGCTTCAAATGAACTCTACCAAATAAGGCGCAGGCTGAAATCTCTTGATGTAAAACTTAGAAAACTTCTCGATGGAATTTTACAGCGAAAAGACTACTCAAACCACCTTCAGGATTTCTTTATAACTATCCGGAACAACCGCTCTGTTATTCCGGTTAAAAAGGAATCCAAAGGACAGATTCCGGGAGTAATCCACGATATATCCAAAACCGGTGAGACAATATTTGTTGAACCTTACGCTGCTCAGACATTAGGGAACGAAATTGAATCGCTTAAGGGTGAGGAAAAAATTGAAGAGTTTAAAATTATAAAACACCTGTCTTCGCTTATCAGAACACACCTCCCAGATATAGAGAAAGACTACCAGATAACAGTTAAAATAGACGTTGTGTCGGCTCTTAGCCGCTACTCAGAGGTTTGCAACATGTCAGCACCTGAAATCAACACAAGCGGATATGTAAATATAATTGGCGGACGACATCCGATTTTAGAGCACACTCTTTTGAAACAACATAAATCAGCACAACTTGTGCCCCTTGACGTTACCATGAATAACTCTGTCAGTGCCATAGTGATAACCGGCTCAAATGCCGGAGGGAAAACCGTGGCCCTTAAAACCATCGGAGTGATTCATCTTATGGCGCTTTCCGGGATGCACGTTTCAGCGAAATCCGGCAGCAGTATCCCGTTTTTGAGAAATATTTTTGTTGATATCGGAGACGACCAGTCCATAGAGGACAATCTTTCAACTTTTTCCGGCCATCTTAGCCGGATATCCAGAATACTCACATACAGTGACAACCGTACACTTGTGCTTTTAGATGAACTTGGCACCGGCACCGACCCTGATGAGGGCGGCTCTCTGGCCTCGGCAATTGTTAAGGCACTGATGAAAAAAGGTTCGCTGGTTGCCGTAAC
The DNA here is from genome assembly GCA_015233245.1 of Nitrospirota bacterium. Lineage (GTDB taxonomy): Bacteria > Nitrospirota > Thermodesulfovibrionia > Thermodesulfovibrionales > Magnetobacteriaceae > Magnetomonas. Next base: position 12,085 of record JADFYB010000078.1, read on the forward strand.
AACCCATTTACGGGCGCTTAAACTTTTTGCATACTCTGACCCTGCCGTTATGGTCTGTTCTATGGAGGTTGAGAGTCTGACAGACGAAAAAGGCAAAAAAACCTTCAAACCCACCTATAAACTGACTCTGGGGCAATTTGGTCAATCACATGCCTTTGACATTGCCTCTAATTACGGACTCTCTGAAGAGATAATTAACGATGCAAGGGCTATTCTTAGCGGCTCGGACTCAAAACTGGAATCGCTTCTTTCTGACCTCCACTCCGAGCTTGCACTCTACAAAGAGAAAACAAAAAAGGTTGACGCTCTCAGAGAGGAACTTAGAGCGCTTAAAAGCACACTAACAACAGAGATACAGTCTGTCCGCCTGACAAAGAAACAGGCTATAAAACGAGCTGCCGCTGAGGCTGAAAAGCTGCTCTTAACTGCAAAATCGGATGCTGCCGAAATTCTCAAAGAAATTAAAACCGCTGAGGCAGAAAAAGCTAAATCATTAGTTAGAGAATTAGACCACAAGATAAAAGAGATAAAAGAAATCAAGGAATCACAATCGTCTCAGCCGCTTGTTCCCAAACTAAAAGTATTCCCTGGGAAAAAGGTATTCTTAAGCGGACTAAAGGTGGTAGGCGAGGTGGTTTCCGTAAATGAGGGCAAAGGGCGTTGCACTGTGTTAGCAAGCGGCCGTGAAATAGAGATTTCGATAAGCGCCCTTGCCGAGATGGATGAAAAAAGTACACAAAAAACTCAACACTACAGAACTCTGAATGAGACAACAGAGCGCGATGTACCCACAGAGATTAACCTTATAGGAAAGCGGGTTGACCCTGCTGTTTCTGATCTTGAGCGATACTTAAATGACGCTGTTTTAGCTAACCTTAAAACAGTGAAAATAATCCACGGTCTTGGCACTGGCGCTCTTTCAAAGGCGGTTCGCGAGCACCTCAGCACACATCAACTTGTACAATCTTTCAGAAAAGGGGAGACTGAAGACGGTGGAGACGCTGTTACAATTGCAGTGCTATGGTGACAGCGATTCAAAGAATAACTGAATAAGGGAAAGGACGCTGCCCATTACGGCGGGGGTGCCTCACACATTCCCCACACCACGTTGGAGCAGTCTTGCAGACTGCTCCACACCGTTTGGGGTTATCCAACAAATACTATAACAAATATCCTAATACCCAATCACGTTATTATTTCCGCCTGGACCGCTTGTGCCGTTATCTTTACAGGCGTACCCTA
>JADFYB010000295.1 GCA_015233245.1 Nitrospirota bacterium
ATAAACTGCTGAAAAAATCTATAGAAATGCTTACTTCTGAAGTAAAGTATGAAGTAATTCCTCTGCTTTATGCTTCAGTTGGGCCAACTACGTATAGGTATGGCAATGAGTCGGTGTCAGTGCCGGGCGTGGATGAAACCATAAAGGAAATCCTTGGGCTAGGTAAAGCTGATAAAGAAAAAGCACAAACACTTCAGACACTGCAGCAGGGACTGCTGCCCCAAATCGCAACCAGTAGTACATCGCAAACCTCTGATGATTCTCTTAAGTCCTCTTACAGCATTAACGCGGGCCTTGATAAACCCCCACTAATATCCATAGATAAGAGAACCAATTCGGTCGTGGTAAGAGGACGTGATGACCAGATAGCCAAAGTTAAAGAGTTGCTTAAACAACTGGACAGAGCTATCCCTATGGTAGAGCTTGAGATAATGATTCTTGTGGCAAATGATGATTTTTCGCACAATCTTGGCATGAACTGGGAGTACCTGCTTGGTGGAGGCAAGAATATTTCTTTGAGGGCGGCAACCGGCACCGCCACTGTTACAACCGGCTCATCGTCCTCAGAAACATCCTCATCCGGCTCCACTGCGGTTAGCGCTATTACACCCTCGTTAAGCTTTATATATAACGATGCAAAGACAACTATCTCAAGCATAATGTCTGCCGTTGCATCTAAAAGCCTGGGGAAAGTCCTTGCCGCTCCACGACTTATTACATTGGATAATAGAGAGGCCACAGTTAAAATAGGACTTGACCATAACGTCACAGTCTATACGCAAAACACCTCCGGAGTCACGGTAATCTCAACCGGAATATCATTCAGAGTAACTCCCCACGTTATTGACCCAAATGATAACATCACAAGCAAACAGGTACTGTTGAACATCTACGCACAAAACAACAGTTCTGCTGATACGACAACTACCGGTGTTGCGGACACCAACACGAGTGAAATTAACACACAGATCATAGTGCCGCAAGATAACACTGTGGTAATCGGGGGACTGTTTAAAACCAATGATAGCGATAGCAATAGTGGTGTGCCGTTTCTGAAAGACATTCCTATCTTAGGTGGATTATTTAATAAAAACACTAAGTCCATCACTAAATATGAAACCGTGTTTTTCATAACTCCGAGGATTATAGATATAGCCCAGTTGGACGCAGCACGTATGCTTGAAAAAACCGCTAAAGAACGGGATGAAAAAGCGCTTCACAAAGTTATAGATGAAAAGTACAATGAGCCAAAAACTGAAAAAGGTACAACCGAAAAGGATACAGGTTCCGGGAAAACATCCAAAGAAGAGACTGTGACCGACAATTTGCCCTTTAACGGCAAGGCATTAAGGTAGATGATAATAACTGTTATTAATATTGTGTTTGTATTGACTTTTTTAAAAGACGAGATTGCCACGTCGCTATCGCTCCTCGCAATGACGGATAATGAAACGCAGTCCCAAGTCGTCATTGCGAACCACCCTATGTTTGTAGCTCGTTTAAGAGCGTGGATTGATAATAAAACGCAGTCCCAAGTCGTCATTGCGAACCACCGCAGGGGGTGTGGCAATCTCCTCCTTTATTGTAGAACTAATGCTGAAGGGAGTTTTGAAAATCACTAAATCCATGAATAAGCGAGGATTCACGCTAATTGAGATTATGGTTGTGTTGGCCATAATAGGGATATTGATGACTGTAGCAATAATTGCTCATAAGAAGGAGATACTAAAGGTGAGACTTGAGGAGGCAAGGATATACATGTCAGCTATTATGGCTGCAGAAAAACAGTATAAGATGGGATATGGCAGCTATTTTGCCGGAACCGGAGGCGCTGCCACAACATGTGACGAGACGCAGCTTATCTCTACACTTGGCTTAAAAGCCCTTAATGAATCCCCTAATTTTTACTACACGGTTTCCTGTAACGGCAGCTGCACTCCAAATACTGCTAACACATGGGATATTCGTATAACAGCCACGCTTTTAAAGGACAACTCTGATGCGACTGTCTCCGGCTGTACCCTCTCAAACACTAAATCCACCGCAGACAGATGGGTTAAAGATGACCTTAAAGGCAGAAATGTTTATCTATGCTACCCAGCACCAACAAGCGGTCTTACAAACGAAACGTGCGGTGTTACGGATGGTGCCACTCAAAGATTATGGGAAGGAGGTTTATCTGTTTCAGATGTTTTTAAATAATCGCGGGGTTATAACCCACGGAGTACTTAAAGCACTGACAATACTGTTAATGGTTGCCGGAGTTTCGCTTTTGTTGGTGCGGCAATTTTATCTGATGCCAAAGATAAAGACAGATTTATTAAGTGCAGTAGATAAAATTGTGATAGCTGAGAAATTCCGCAAGACTAAGACCGGTTTTTTTCTTTCATTTAGCCAGTCGGATCAAACAAAGGCCCTTGATTTGCTCTCAATTAAAGTGGAGCGTGGTGTTGTGTGCAGAGTTGAGACAATAGAGAGCGATGAGTTATATCTTTATTGTTTTCC
>JADFYB010000296.1 GCA_015233245.1 Nitrospirota bacterium
AGAGATGGAGGGATTTTTTAATGGCTAATCTGATAACAATAAAGATAAACGGTACAGAACACAAAGTACCGGAGGGAGTTAATCTCATAGATGCCGCTCAGAGTGTTGGGGTGCATATTCCTAATTTCTGTTATCTTAAAGGCATGAAGGGGATTGGAGCCTGCCGGATGTGTCTTGTTGAGGTTAATGGCCGTGCTATGACCGCCTGTATCATGAAAACCAAAGACGGTATGGATGTGGTAACAGATAGTGAGAAACTAAAGGAGTCGCGTAAGTTTGTCGTTGACCTCATTCTTTCTATGCACCCCCTTGATTGTATGACCTGTACGAAGGCTGGAGTGTGCGAGTTACAAAGCTATGCTTATGAGTTTGAGATTAAGGAATCATCCTTTAGCAGAAAGAAGTTTGGCTTCCCGATAGACGATAAAAATCCGTTTATTAAGAGAGACCCTGATTACTGTATACTTTGCGGCAGATGCGTAAGGGTATGTAAGGAGCAGGGGACATCCGTACTGGAATTCTACGGCAGAGGGGTCGGCTCAAGAGTGACCACTGCCGCCGATAAACCACTTCAGGATTCAGGTTGTACGTTTTGCGGCTCCTGTTTGGACGTTTGTCCGGTAAATGCCATAGTAGAGGCTGACAGATGGCGAAAGGGACGTGAATGGCAGTACGAAAAAACCGAATCGGTTTGTCTTTATTGCGCAGGCGCTTGTGATATAAAAGTCAGCACGCATAAGGGTGATGTGGCAAAGGTGTGTGCCGGTGGCGATGACGCTATGGCTGAGCACTTTATCTGCGCCCTTGGCAGATACGGTTTTGACTCTCTTAACGCAGAAACCAGAGTGTTGAATCCTCTTAAAAAAGTTGACGGCACGCTTCAGGAAACAACATGGGCTGACGCTGCAAAAATAGTCTCTGAAAAAATAAAAGGTGCCGGCTCCGGAATTCTAACGGTATCCTCGATTACTAATGAGGATGCTTTGGCTATTAAGGGCTATTATGAAGCAGCAGGGGTTGAGAACTTAGTTGCCTCAGTGTCTTCTTATAGCGATAAGGCTTCTCTCATTGGAGATGCGGTAGATGTGGAAAACGCTGATTTAATGATAGTAGCAGGACTTAACCCTAACCAATGGACACGGTTCCTTCCATCCATAGATGCGCTTATCAGAACAAAAGCTGACAGAAAAGCAAAGCTTGTGGTGATTAACTCAGAGGACGCAAAAATCGCCGAGATTGCCGATGTAGTACTTAGTGGCGATGAGGCTTCTTTGTTAAAGTCACTGGCAAAGGCCATTGCAGATGCCGGGCTTGCCCTGCCTGCTGGTTTAGATGTATTGGGAGCAAGTGTATCTGAGGATATAACAAAAGCTGCCGAATTATTTAAAAACGCTCAGTCACCGGTTGTTATAACAACCCCTCAACTGTATCAGGCTGCTGCAAATCTTGCGCTTTTTAAAGGCGGTGCGGTTTCTGTCGGCTATGAGGCCAACTCCAAAGGGGTAACACTGATGGGGCTTCAGAGTAAAGGTTTGAAGTGTACAGATATGGTTGAAGGAAAAGTTTCGTCACTACTCACTGTCGGACATGGGCCCTTACCCGGAAGACCTAAAGTGGACTTTTGGGCAGCCATAGTTACAAACATGACAGATGTGGTTAAGGAGGCTGACATTGTGCTTCCAATGGCGGCATACCTTGAGACTGACGGCACAATCGTTGACTATCAGGGACGGCTTAAAAAGCTCTCAAAAACTGTCGAACCCCTCGGCCAGGCAAAACCGGTTGCAGCAATATTCACTGAAATTGCCAAAGCCGCAGGAAAAGATATATCAATAAGTGCCTCCGAGATAGAATCGCTGGCAAAAGAAACTGTAAAGGTAAAAGCCGCACCATTTGAAAAACGAACAGATTTACACGCTGTTTCTCTTGAAATAGAGGAGCTTATACAAGCTCACATTGTTAACGGCTCAAGGCTTTTCTGGCTTAAAGAAGTACAAAAAGTAGCAGTTAGTTGAGATAAGATTCTTAAGGGAGAGGGCGTTGCCCTCTCCCTTAGACCCTCTCCCACAAGGGGTTTTAAACCCCTTGACCCCCGGTTTTGGTGTTAGCGATCATTCCAAGCCGTCATTGCGAGGAGCAAAGCGCCCTTGCAATCCCCTCCACACATTAAGTTATAATTTGGATAGTAAATTCTTGGGATAACGAGGACGAGAGCTATGCAATGGAAAGACGTTACGCTTAATATTTCTGACAAACAACGAACGCGCTTAAAACAACTCGGTGCACAATTTACCGATGCGATGGAAAATAAGGGGCTAATCAAATGTGATGTCCCTGTGTCTCTTACAGAAGAGCTTACAGAGATTATCAATGCCAACACTGAAGTCAGAGCAAATCTTAAAGACGCTTATGAAAACAATAACCATTATGTGTTGCGGCTGATTGACAAAGATAATGAAATCCTAAATCTCCCGTGGCCGCTTGTAAGGGAAACAAATC
>JADFYB010000297.1 GCA_015233245.1 Nitrospirota bacterium
AAAACCACAAAAAACAGACGTGAATCCGGCACGATAGAAAAGATACGCCCTAACAGTTGCAAAACGTAAAGAATGTAAATATACCCTGGCGGATAATCAGCAAAAATCTCACCGGAATAATAATTCCCTATTCCTTTTTGTCCAATATAAACAGCCCATTTTTTAAAGAGCTCTATATCAAAAGGATACCCTTCGATATAAAAAGCAGCCAAAATGCGTACTGTTAAAGCAGTTGCAAACACCACTGCTAAATCCCGTCCGACAGTATCTATGAAGAAGCGGTTTTTAATTCCAAAAACGCATATAAGAAAAAACACGACTCCTAAGGTTGTGTTATAAAGGACGAATTTTGCCTCAGGGCCTGAAACAGATAAATAATCAGAGATACTTCTGTTATTTTTAAAATGATATACTGTGTCGTCATTAATTATGTTTTTGGTTACCGAGCAGTTGTCAAAAAATGCCTCACCTGTTGAGAATTTCCCATATGCGCCAAGTCCTGCTACAGCCATTAGAGTGGTCTGAAAGTATGAGGTTTTAACTGTTGCGGAAAGTGGAACCCACTTTCCGCGTGTGTCATACAGGTAGCCGGAGTATCCGCCCATAGACCTGTAATTTCCATACATATCACCAAAAGTTCCGGCTAAAACGTTCGGTGGTACATGGCGCTCCCTTAGTCCAACATAAGCGCCTGACCCGGAGGTACTAACTGAAGAGGCCTTTACCATACATGAAATCCTGTAAATCGTTGAGGGAACAACTGTCAGAGCCTGAGTAACCTGACTCTCTCCAGGTTCCACATTTTTTAGGGTTAGATAATACTTTTTCTCAAAAGGTGATACGTCAGACAGCCCAGGATACACGGCATTTGGCCTGTAATACCAGAAAAGAGCATTCCACGAGACAGGCCTTACATTTTTTATTTCCTCGAACCCGCCGTTTTTTAAGATATTTTCAGAAGCTTTCGAGTTTAATGGTGATAGCACAATAAAAAGCAGCGTTATTGTTACTATCCTTTTCAAGGTCTATACTGCGCAATACAAAAGTTTATTTCAAAGTCACAGAATTTAGTAAACAATCCTTTGTCTTATACTGCTTCAGATTTCAATATGGATGGCTTTTGTGCCCCATATATCTTTTACGTATTCCATAATTGTCCTGTCACTTGAGAAAAACCCTGTGTTGGCAACATTTAGTACGGAACGTTTGCTCCAAAGAGCCTGATTTTTATACACGTCTGACACCTGCTGCTGAGTTTTTTCATAAGATGCAAAATCGGCAAGTAGTAAGAACCTGTCCCCTTGGTTAAGAAGCGAATCCACTATCGGTTTAAAAAGGTTAGGATCCTCAGGTGAGAAAAAACCTGAGTCTATCATATCAAGTGCTTGTTTAAGCACCGGATTGTTGTCGTAGTAGGCTCTTGGATTGTAACCGCTGTTTTTTAACGATTCAGCCTGTTTGTCTGTTAATCCAAACGCAAAGAAATTATCCTTGCCTACCTCTTTTTGAAGTTCAATGTTTGCACCATCCAGTGTGCCAATTGTAAGTGCTCCGTTTAGAGTAAATTTCATGTTGCCGGTTCCTGAGGCTTCTGTGCCTGCTGTGGAAATCTGCTCGGACAGATCGGCTGCCGGAAGAAGTGTTTCGGCAATCGAAACCGAATAGTTCTCAACAAAAATCACCCTTAGCTTGTCTCTAACGTCGGGGTCAAAGTTTATCTTCTGTGCTACGGAATTTATTAGTTTAATTATTAGCTTTGCCATAAAATAGCCCGGCGCCGCTTTTCCAGCAAATATAACACTGCGCGGAACCATATCCATTCCTGGATTTTCCTTCAGAGCGTTATAGAGTGTCACAGCATGAATAACATTAAGCAACTGGCGTTTATACTCATGTATCCGCTTAAACTGACAGTCAAACAAGGAATCAACATTAACGCTGATTCGGTTGTGGGCCTCGAAACACTTTGCCAGAGACAACTTGTTTGACCACTTAACCTCACGCCATTTTTCCAAAAAAGCAGAATCCTCAGCAAGCGGTATGAGTTTTTTAAGCTCTGTCAGGTCGCGCACCCACTTATCCCCGATACTTTCAGTGATAAGGGCAGAGAGAGCCGGATTACACAGTCTCAGCCATCTCCTTTGGGTTATGCCGTTTGTTTTGTTATTAAACTTCTTTGGCCACAAAGCATAGAAATCATTAAACAATGATTCCTTTAATATCTCCGTATGAAGAGCGCTCACTCCATTTACCGAGTGACTTCCTACTATGGCCAGATTTGCCATTCTTATGCGCTTTTCACCACCCTCGCCTATCAACGACATGGTTCTTAACTTATTGACATCGCCTCGAAAATGCTCTCTCACCAAATTCAGAAAACGAGAGTTTATCTCATAAATTATTTCAAGATGCCGCGGCAGCACTTTTTCAAAAAGAGACACCGTCCAGCGCTCAAGCGCCTCAGGCATTATTGTGTGGTTTGTAT
>JADFYB010000298.1 GCA_015233245.1 Nitrospirota bacterium
GGATATTACCGTTTAAGGTGATTTCACACTTGACACAGTTTATTGAATATATCCTCTAAGGGAGAGGTTGAGGCACCCCCACCGTAATGGGCAACGCCCTCCCTCATTTATTATGCAGCAGATGATCAATGCCCTTTATTTGTCAATTTAATCTAATATCTGACGCTGCACATTCTTTTGCTGTTAGCGCATCGTGTATTAATGCTATTTCTTTTGCGTATTGATTCTTTTGTCTGTCTCTGTTCATTTTGCTCCAGCCGGAACATCCGGCAGTAACACCGGCATAGCTGTACGAACTGGTTCTGAAGCTGTCACACTCGGGGTGCCAATCAAGGCCTTTGGACTCATCTATGGAGACATTATACATTTCCTGATAGAAATTGCCATGGTTTTCAAATATTTTTTTAAAATGCTCTGAGATAGTGTCATCCTTATTAACCTTAGGTTTGATCCCTTCGCCAAAAAACCCTTCAAGGATTCGTTTATTATCTAAGAACGGCTGAAAATATACATGCCCGATTTCTCCGTTTCTATTAACTTTAAAGTCCAGACCCATTCGTATGAACTGGTTAAGCAGCTTTGGCGCAACTTCTACAATGACCTTTTCAGTGTAGTTAAAAAGCCTGCTCTTTTCGGCCATTTTAGGTTCAATCCAAAAACATGGATCAACATATAATTCGTTAGTCCTCATTTTGAATATTTCAGTCGGCAGTGGTATCCCGGCATACCGCCGTGCAATTTCCTGCATTTCGGAACTAACCTCAAAAGACGGCAGTAATGCTGCGTGCCCATCTTTTCCTTTGAGCGTTAGCGTACAAACTTCGGTTTTTAATACTCTTTGCCGTTCACTGTAATATAAATCATCTAATTGATTTTTTTTTACTATTGCAACTTCCATGTTGTTCACCCCATACACGTAATATTTATCTGGAGGACTAAGTCCTCCACCCCAAAATTATATTTTTGATTAACAACGGCTTATTTTGCTGTGAATCATGAAATTTTTTTAAATGATATTACTTGTAGTGTATCTTATGGCGATTACAAAACGATTACAAATTTGTAACAAAAAGCACTGCAAAGTTTTACCACATTAAGAGCTTGTGTTTTTTAGGAGCTTCATTTATAATATATATATTATATGGGGGGGTAGATTGGCTAAAACATTGAGTGTACGAGTTTCAGATAATGTGTATGACAGGCTTAACCAGATTTCAAAAAAAACCATGCGGCCTAAAAGTTTTTATTTAAATGAGATGTTACAGCTTTATATTGATGAATTTGAGGACGCATATTTGGCCTGGGAGCGTCTAAATGACATAAACACCACGTATTACACGTCATCTGAGGTTCGTAAAAAACTTGGGATTTAGCGTTGTTTGGAGTAATCAGGCATACGAAGAACTTTCTAAATTTGATGTAAAAACCAAGACGAGGATAGTTGACAAGGTAGATTTCTATTTGTCAGATAATCCGGTAAGATTGAGTAAACCTCTAAAAGGTTTGTTCAACGGACTTTATAGCTATCGTTTTGGCAAGATTCGTATTGTCTTTGCCCTCAATGAAAGAGACAATACTATCACTGTTACCAGAGTCGCCTTCAGAAAGAACGTTTATGAGTAATCTTATTTTTCCGTCTCTCTCAGTAGTTCTTTCATGTCTAATGAGGGCTCAGTTTGGAGTTCATCTCTGAATATCCTTTCGCATTCACTGTAGGTTTGTATTGCCCTGGTTTTATTGCCTTTTAACAGATAACTTTTCATAAGCAATTCGTAACAATTCTCACAAAAAGCGTCCCTCTTCAGCCATTTATGTGCATAATCTATAACTGTATCATAGTCACGATTTTTGAAATAGTAAAAGGCCATCCATTGTAATGCATTAATTTCCATATCAATATATTTTTCTCTTAAGGGAATGACCCAGCTATAAGGGTTATCTTTTAAAAATTCGCCCTCAGCACATATTTTTAACGCAGGTTCAAACAGGGAATGCGCTAAAGCATCGTTATCTTCTTTAGCTGCCGCCTTTGCTTCATGTATCAGTTTTTCAAGCCTTAAGGCATCAACATAAGAGCCCTCCGGCAAAGTAAGAATATATGAACTGCCGTTTGTTTTTAAATAAGATGATTGCTTTTTAATGGGAATGCCAGGCTGCAATGCTTCTCTTATTGTTCTTATACATTGTCGCAGAGTTGATTTTGCTTTTTCAAAAGGTACGTCTTCAAAAAAAATATCTGTTAACGAATCTATGCTTACAGATGTGTGTGAATGAAATACCAGATAAGCAAAGATATAAAGAGCTTTTTTTCTGTGCCATGAGGCTGGAAGTATTTTTCTGCTTCCAACAATAATCTCTAAGTTTTTGAACATATATACTTTAACAGGTTCCACATGGAAGGGCACAGATGCACAGAGGGCTGCTTTCATCGCGGTTTCTCTAATCCCGGGGCTCTGAGTGTTGTCGCTTGTGTCTGCTAT
>JADFYB010000299.1 GCA_015233245.1 Nitrospirota bacterium
AATATCGAATTTACCGGTGTTTGGCCTGATGGCAAAATGCCCGATAAAAATGACGAGGCAAGTATTCTTTTGGCCCAACTTGAGGAAAAGCAACTTAAACTGGACAGATAGGTCTGTCGGTTATATTTTTATTTAGCCAGCCTATACCCCCAATTTTTATAAAAAAAGCATAAAGTATCACTTGATTTTACCGATAACATTACTATATTATATAGGCGTTGCGCCGTCATTATAAATATAACGAGGGAAAACCTCAGAAAAACAACTGCTTAGTTGAAAAAGGAGGCACTTAATGTCAGAAGAAAACGATCTTCAGTACGAGATAGAGAGGCTAAAATCAAGGCTGGGTGATATGGAATCACAAAATGCGCAGACACCACCCCCTGCTCCTTCATTCAGTGCGCCGCCCCCGCCATCCTACGACAAACCGGTTTCAGATGCACGGATAGAATCTGCCTACAGAACAACGGAAAAAACTACGGTTAGCTCAGACAGAGAGCCCGGTGCCTCCTCCGAAAGTCCATTTGGCCCCATAGGAATGGATATCGGCACAAGTAATATCGTTTTGGCGCAGAACAAGGGAAACAGTATCCACATTGTTAAACAGGTAAATGCTTTCTTTACAATACCGCAGTCAAGATTCACAAAGTCAATCCTTAATAAAAATGATGTAACGTTTATTGAATTTGACAAGCAGTACTATATAATTGGTTACTCTGCAGAAAATTTCGCAAATATGTTTAATTCCAATACAAGAAGGCCTATGGAAAGAGGGTTTCTTAGCTCCCGTGAGAATGAGGGCATAATACTCATGCAGTCAATAATAAAAACTGTTGTGCAAAAACCAAAAAAGTTTGGCGAGATTTTGTGTTACAGCGTGCCCGGTGATCCCGTTGGCAGCACTGTGCTTTCGATAGGACATCAATCAATTTTAAAGATGTTTTTTGAATCTCTCGGATTTACACCAGTGCCGATAAACGAGGGGCTTGCAGTGGTCATGTCTGAGCTTGCCGACAATAATTTCACAGGAATCGGTATAAGCATGGGTGGCGGCATGTGTAACGTTTGCTTGTCATATCTGTCCGTACCGGTAATCACATACAGTATCCAAAAAGGCGGAGATTACATTGATGAGATGGTTAGCAGAGATGTAAATGAATCGGCAACCAAAATAAAAGTAATAAAAGAGGAAGCACTGGATCTCTCATCCCTTCCCACTAACAAGGTAGAAATGTCTCTTCACATTTACTATATGGATGTGATAAACTCGCTTGTACAAAGCCTGCAGCACGTGATATCCTCCTCGGATAAGGTGCCCAAAATCACATCCCCTATTCCAATAGTGCTAAGCGGCGGAACGTGTATGCCTAAGGGGTTAAGGGAAAGAGTGGAAAAGGCACTGAGCGCTATACGAATGCCTGTGGATGTTGCAGAGGTAAGAATGGCTAAGGATCCGTTAAATGCCACATCTAAGGGAGCCCTTGTCATGGCAATGAGTGAGGAGCGATAGCTTTTTGAATGCCGACTACGGTCATAATTTTCTCATCTGATGAGATACGTGGGAATGTTTTAACAAAGATATTTAGGAAAGGTGGCTGTGAAAGTCTGTTATATAAGGCAATAGCAGACGTTAATGCTGTGGCAGGTCAATTAAACCCTGACGTAATTGTGTTAGATACAAGTAGTTTTTTCCCCACCGAGCTTGAGAGTTTAGCGGGCAAATTGTCGCCTGATTTAAGAGCGCACATCGTGTTGTTGTCTGAACCTGATGACAGTGTTTTAAGTACCCTTGCCTCTGCTCACTGTCCGTTAAATCCCTTTGACCCTGAAGGGATATTTGCTGAGGCTATAAAACTTATCGGCTCAGAAAAGAAAAAGGAACCTTTAGGTCAATCAAAATCGTTAATAGATACGTTAAAAAGGTGTCTTAGACTGGATTAGAAAGTAACAGCGCAACTGTATCTTAATAAAAAGATGGATAAGAAAACTATATGCTCAATTTTGGGGCCAAAGGGCGGCGTTGGAAAGTCCAATGTATCGGCAAATCTGGCCATCTCACTTGCTCAGATGGGCAAGCGGGTGATAGCCGTTGACCTTGACCTGGGCGGAGCGAATCTTCATGCGATTTTAGGAGTAAAAGAGGTTCGTTATACGCTTGAGGATTTAATTTTGCGGAAAGTTAAGACACTTCAGGAGACAGCGATAGATTCCGGTTTTAAGAACCTCAGAGTCATATGCGGAGGCACTGATGTTCATAATATAGCAAACATATCGTTCCAACAAAAAGTAAAGCTAATAAACCACATAGCGCGCCTTGATTGTGACATTGTGATTTTAGACCTTGCTGCTGGCTCATCATACAATGTTGTGGATTTTGCATTTATAGCCAATCGCAATCTTCTTGTGACAACTCCGGAGGTCACATCGCTGATGAAAGTTTATACGTTTATAAAGTCAGCAGTTTTCAGATT
>JADFYB010000079.1:0-3535 GCA_015233245.1 Nitrospirota bacterium
GAGATTCAGTACAAAGACCTGATGTATTACGACACTTCACGGTATTCTATCTCGGAATTTTTAGAGAAAAAAATTGTTAATTATTTACATGATGTAACAGAGATAAGTTCCGGTAATCTCTACAGCGCTATAGTGGATGAGGTGGAAAAGACGCTTATAAGCATAGCTCTCAAAGAAACTGCCGGCAATCAACTTAAAGCCTCAAGGATACTCGGTATAAACAGAAACACTCTGCGCACAAAGGCAAAACACTTTCAGGTGACAACATGAAAAGTTTAAAGCTATAGATCCATATTGATTTTTATTAATAAATTATGTTACAAAACACAGGATGTATTGGAAAAGTTTAAAATAAAGGCGGGGGTTAGTTAATGAATTACTATGAAAATATTGCAATACTGGATGCGGCGCTCGATGATGCAGCGATAGAGGCGGCAGAGAAAAAAATTTTAGATGTCATTGAGAAATCAAACGGAGAGGTGCTAAAAAAGGAGCGCTGGGGCAGAAAGAAGCTTGCATATGCGATAAACAAAAGGGACAAGGGGTTTTACATCTTTATTGCGTTTAAATCTCCGCCTGCTGCAGTCAAGGCTCTTGAAAGTTTCTATAAGGTCTATGATGCTGTGTTTAAGTTTATGGTGATCAAGCTGGAAAAGAAAGAAATTCAAGCCCTTGAGGAAACGTTAAAAAGTAAGCAGCCTAAAGAAGAGGCTTCAGCAGAGACTGAGTCAAAAACACAATAACTGGCAATGTTTAATAAAATAATATTAGCAGGACGCCTTACCAAGGACCCAGAATTACGGTACACAGGCCAGGGGTTGGCCGTGGCAAGTTTTGGCCTTGCGGTAAATTCAAAAACAAAGCAGGGTGATGAGTCTAAGGATGAGACACTGTTTATTGATATAACAGTGTTTGGGAGGCAGGCGGAGACCTGTGGCCAGTACCTGAGCAAAGGAAGTCCAGTGATAGTGGATGGCCGGCTCAGGGAGCGGCGATGGGAGTCTGATGGCCAAAAAAGGAGTAAGTTTGAGGTTGTCTCCCAGGATGTAAGGTTTTTACCAAAAAGAAGTGGAGAGTCCTCAAGAGGAACTCAGGATGGTTTTACAGCGCCTGATGAAATGACAGACCTTGAACCATTTTAAATAAAGAGAGATATGGGAAAAACAGCTATGAGGAGCGTAAAGAGATGATTCAAAAGAGCAGAAGCGCAGACCAGGCGAAGTTTAAGAGATTTGCGAGAAAGAAGTTTTGTAGGTTCTGTGCGGAAAAGACACCGTTTATAGATTACAAAGATATGCGGACACTCAGGTCGTATGTGACAGAGCGGGGCAAGATCCTTCCCAGCAGAATGACTGGCACGTGTGCCGGGCATCAGAGAGAGCTCACGACTGCTGTAAAGCGTGCCAGAAATATAGCCATGCTTTCTTTTATGGAAAAATAGTGTGAGAGTACAAAAAGCATGGGTAGGAAGTGTGGCAGCGGATATAGTCAGCAGGTTAGTTGCTGATGGGCTGGTAGTTGCTAATGTCGTTAAAGAAGAGCTGGTGCGCGAGGTTAGGGATGTTATGATGGATGAGCTCATGGCAGAAGACAGAATTAACGAGGAGGTCAGAGAGCTATTGAAGTCCTATGAGCCGGAGATTGAAAAGGGCCGTATGGACTATAAAAAACTCTTCGATATGACTAAGCATAGGTTAATAAGGGAAAGAAATATCATAATATGATGCTCTCCGATGATAAAGTTTCTCACCTGTCGCACATAATTGTAACAGGACTAAAAAGTAAAAAACTGGTAAAACTAATTGCAGAAGAACCGGCAATCAGAAAGGCGGTCAAAAACGTAATAACAACACACCTGAGTGTGTGGCAGGATGTTGACGAGGTGGTAAGGAAAAAAGTTAAGTCACTAAAAAAAGGGCTTACTGAGGGCACACAAGAATGGGACATCATGTATAGAAAGTTTTTTGAAGAGGAAAGTGCCAGGCGAGGGGGTATTGTATCGTGAGGAGGTTGATGCTTTCTCATGAGGATTTTGCAAGGCGTGAGAAAGAGAAAGCCAGGAGGTTAAGAAAAACACGGTGGTGGCTCCGGAAACTGACTGATGGAGTCTGCTACTACTGTGGTCTTAAATTTCCGGCAAGTGAGCTCACCATGGATCACCTGATACCACTGTCAAAAGGTGGAATGTCAGCACGTGAAAACATAGTGCCTGCCTGTAAAAATTGCAATACTAAGAAGAATTCTCAGTTAACGGTTGACTGGACAGAGTACATGGAAAGATTGAAAGGTATGGAGTCATTGGTATAAGAAATGGCACGCTACGGTAATAAGATAAGAGAGGACAAAAATGTTCTTACTGAGCCGAGATGTCCGTTTTGCAGGCAGTTTTTTGACAGACCTGCTGAGGTGCCTACAATGCTGGGGTTTTTTACCGGTGGGCAGTGCAGTTGCGGCGCTGTTTATGTACATGATCCAACCCAAAAAGACATGGGTAATGCCTTTATGGATGCTCTTGCGTATGTGTGCAAAGAGGACTGGGATTTAGCCCTTTCCATGACTGAGGATGTTGACTACACGTGTGCTTATTTAAGCTATGTTCCAAAAACACATACACTGTCGTTAAAGAGTCAAGGCAGAGGACCGTATGAAAAAAACGGTAATATGTTGTTTATAAAGTTGAAGGATTAAGGTGGTTTTATATGGTGAAAGTTGATGAATTTGCAAGTGATAAAAATAGTTGATAAACATATCAATTATTTTTATTTGACGATGTCCTCTATGGTGTATTAAGGTTTAAGGGGCTGTCGTACCGGGCAGATTGAAACCGGGAATAACAGGGAGTTTCCCATGAATTTAATTTAAAAAAGGCAGGAGGTTTTGTATGCGTTCAATTAGTTGTGAGGGTAAGAGCATAGAGCTTGACGAGGACGGGTATCTGACAAATCTAAATGATTGGTCTGAGGCTTTAGCAAAGATGCTGGCTAGCGAGGACAGTCTTGAATTGACAGAAGCACACTGGGAGGTAATCAATTTTCTAAGGTCGTACTATCAGCAGTATCAGATAGCTCCTATGATAAAGATATTGGTCAAGGAGATCAAAAAGACGATGGGGGCTGACAAGGGCAACACCAAATACCTTTATCAGCTGTTCCCAGATGGTCCGGCTAAGCAGGCGTGTCGTTATGCCGGTCTTCCTAAGCCTACCGGCTGCGTATAAAAAAACAACAGGGCGTGTTTTAGCACTGTGACAGAGCAAAGGAGCGCCTGGTAGTTTCTATCAGGCGCTTTCAGTTAGAGTAAAAATCTATTGTAATAAGGATCGTGCGATGACGGGCATAACTTTTATAGTGAATATGTACATGAATGCAATCGTGTATGTTGGCTGTGCCGTATTCGCCTTAGGGTTCATTTATAAGGTCTACTGTGAATACTATAAGACGCCGCAACCTCTGAAAATACCGCAAACACCGCAGTCAACCAACCTTTCAGGCGTGATTATGAGGATGGCAGGGGACGTGTTATTCTTTAGAAGTCT
>JADFYB010000079.1:3635-13052 GCA_015233245.1 Nitrospirota bacterium
ACCTTTCAGGCGTGATTATGAGGATGGCAGGGGACGTGTTATTCTTTAGAAGTCTTTCTAAGGGAACAACGTTTCTGTTTATAACCGGATGGGTTTTCCATTTCACTTTTTTACTGATGATTATTAGGCATTTAAGGTATTTCATACATCCGGTACCGGAGCTGATAACGGCGCTTGGAGGCGCTGCCATGTTTCTTGGTGGTGTGCTTTTAGTGTCACTTATACTGCTTGTTATCAGGAGGGTCTTAGAGCAGAGGACGGCTTATGTCACTTCTTTTGCCGATTACTTTGTGCTCCTTCTTATAATAGGGATTGTGTTTACCGGAATGCTTATGCGTTCCGAGGTGTATAGGCCTGACATTATTGCTGTTAATAGATTTGTTCTGGAGCTTTTCGACATCAAGGCTCCTCTTCACATGCTGGGTATGCATCCTGCCGTGGCGCCAGGTAATGTGGTTTTTATGTGTCACCTGAGCCTTGTTTGCTTTTTACTCATGTACTTTCCGTTTAGCAAGTTGATGCACTCTGCAGGGTATTTATTCAGCCCAACAAGGAACATGGTAAACAACCCAAGAGACGTCAGACACGTCAATCCCTGGGATAATTCTTAAAGGAGGCTAAACATAATGGCTGTTGATAAAAGTACCGACGATAGTGCTCAGGGAGATTCAAATGACGCCAATACACGTGTTCAGGAGCTACTTAAATTTGTCAAGGTAAAGGGCAAGCCTGTAGAGTTAACAGGTGAAATAAAAATACCGAAAATAAAACCAAATTCTTTTATAAACGTAAAACCCCAGCTTTTAACAGCACTTGAACCGCTTGAGCGGTTGGGATATCCGGTTAACGGCCTTGTCCCAAACTGGAAAGAAGTGTTTCTTAAAAAGATGGACGAGATTTTGAAAAAGTATCGCTCAGTTAAGCTCTTTTTGGATATATGTGTGCGCTGCGGGGCATGTACGAACAAGTGCCACTACTTTATAGGAACTGCAGACCCAAACAACATGCCTGTGGCACGTGCCGAGCTTATGCGCAAGGTGTACCGCAGATATTTTACATGGCAGGGAAAGCTGTTTGGGAGCAAGTATGTAAACGGCTCTGATTTAAGTGAGGAGCTCCTTGTCATGTGGTACACGTATTTTTATCAGTGTTCTGAGTGCAGGCGCTGTTCTGTGTTTTGTCCTTATGGCATCGACACTGCAGAAATCACTATGGCTGCAAGAGAGATACTAAATAGTGTTGGGCTTGTTCAGAAGTATGCGCATGAGATTATTGACAAGGCCCAAAACATTGGAAACAACCTTGGTATGCAGAAAAATGCAATTATAAATGCACTAGAGTTTGTGCAGGATGAGTTGCAGGAGACAACGGAAATTCCCGACATAAGGGTTCCGATAGATGAGGAGGGGGCAGACGTATTGTTTGTTACTCCAAGTGCTGATTTCTTTGCATCTCCTCACATTGAATCGCTCTATGGTTATGCCAAAGTGTTTCATCAGGCAGGTATAAGCTGGACTATGAGCACACACGCCTCAGAGGGAGGCAACTTTGGCCTGTTTATACATAACTACGGGCATATGAAAAAGATTAATAAGCGTATATGGGAGGCTGCCCGTGAGTTGAAAGTAAAGCGTGTAATTGGCGGTGAGTGTGGCCACATGTGGAGAGTGCTCTCCTCCTACAGTAACACCATGTTTGGCCCGTTTGACTGGCTTGATTCCAGATACCCCCGTCCTCAGCATATATGTGAGTTTACACTGGATTTGCTTAAACGCGGGGCTTTGAAAATAGACAAGACGGCTAATGATGAATTTGTTGTAACAATGCACGACTCATGCCAGGTCGCCAGAGGGCTTGAGATGGGAGGAACGAAGTACGGGCAATTTGAAATCCCAAGAGGGGTTATACGCGGTGTGTGTAACCGCTATGAAGATATGCCGGAGAATACTATTAAGGAAAGGACATTCTGTTGTGGAGCCGGCCAGGGGCTTTTAGGTGACGATATGATAGCAACCAGAGTTAAAGGAGCTATTCCTCGTATGCAAGCGTATTCGTATGTTAAGCGCGAAAAGGGGGTAAACTTTTTAGCTCTGATATGTGCAATATGTAAGGCACAATTGAGTAAAATGTTTCCCACCTACGGGATTCCCATGGAGGAGGTAGGTGGAATCCACCAACTTGTGGGACGGGCCATAGTGCTTGGAGCGAAGGAGGGCATATAGATGAAAAGCTCAATAAAAATAATCTTATTTTTTATCATGCTAGTTGCGTTGTTTGCGGCCTCCGCTTGCAACAGACAGGAGCCGCCTACAGCTAATGGTACTGGTGAGTATGCCCTTACGGTGCCAACAAATGTTGATCTTTTGCCGTGGTACCATGTCCCAACCTCCAATGTAAGAAGAGTACACATGATTCTGCTTAAATCAGGTCAGATTCCAGCAAATGCCTGTTTTCCTTGTCACACAGAGCCGGACAAATTCTGTAATAAGTGCCATGAATATGTTGGCAGTCCAAAGATACCTGCTGATAAACCATACAAAGAGGTGTTAGGTCTTGAGGTAAATAAAGACATTCCAGCGCCTGACTACCATGTGCCACTAAATGAATGGCGTTATAAACACGATACTTATCTCATTACTGGAAAGGCAAAGCTTGATGAGTGTCTTGGGTGTCACGCGGAGCCGGATAATTTCTGTAATAAATGCCATTTAAACGCTAATATAAGGAAAATAGAAAAATAAGTTTGCCGTAACAACAAGTTCTTGAAAAAAGGGGGTTTTAGTACTAAAACCCCCTTTTTTTATTCTGTAGAAAAAACCGACTTGACAAATTATGTAAATAGCTGGTATAAATACTGCTATGATTAGCAAAACAGATAAAATATGGATGGATGGCAAGTTCGTTAACTGGGACGATGCTAATGTGCACATTCTGACCCATACCCTGCACTACGGGCTTGGGGTTTTTGAGGGAATCAGGTGTTATAAAACGGACAGAGGGCCAGCCATATTCAGATTAAAGGAGCATGTTCAGCGTCTGTATGATTCCTCGCACATCTGTCAGATAGAGATTCCATATAGTCCGGAGGTTATTGAACAGGCAATAATTGATGTAGTGAAAGTAAACAAACTGGATGAATGCTACATCCGGCCATTGGTTTATATCGGCTATGGCTTAATGGGGCTGTATCCCAAAGGTAATCCGATAAATGTTGCCATAGCTGCCTGGCCGTGGGGAAAGTATCTTGGTGAGGATGGTTTAACAAAGGGGATTTCTGTAAAAATATCATCATACTTAAGAAGCCATGTTAACTCCAACTTGACAAGGGCAAAGGTAAGTGGTTATTACGTAAACAGCCAGATTGCCAAAAAAGAGGCAATTTCAATGGGTTACGAGGAGGCGCTGCTTTTAGATACCGAGGGATATGTATCAGAGGGCTCGGGAGAGAATATTTTTATAATAAGAAACGGCTTGATTAAAACAACCCCGCTTACCTCCATTTTAGAGGGAATTACCAGGGATACAATAATGGCAATGGCACGGGATGAAAATATAGAAATTGTTGAGACCAGATTTACCAGGGATGAGTTATACATAGCAGATGAAGCGTTTTTTACAGGCACTGCTGCTGAAATAACGCCTATCCGTGAGGTGGATAACCGTAAAATTGGTACAGGTAGTCCTGGTGCTGTTACAAGCAAGCTACAATCTATTTATTTTGACACAGTAAAAGGTAAATTGAGCAAATACGGACATTGGCTAACCTATGTTTAGTTATGCACATTTGTTGTGCAATATCTGTTTAAAATCTGTTTAATAAATATGTATTTAACAAAACCAATAGTTAGGTGCTATTAAATCTTATACTACTCAGTCTATCGTAAGAGATTTAGTCTTAATTCTAATTCAATAGTCTTCTAACTTTGTTGTCCTCGTTATACTTCTGAATTAGAATTAGGCAAGACCATTGGCAACATAAGTGAAGCGTACTGGTGGGGCTTTTTGAGAGGTCAAGAAGAGCACCTCGTAATGGTAATAGAGTGTTGCCGTATATTGAGCAGGCAGTTTTGGACAAACGATAGATTCCTACGATTAATTCATTCTGATGCGACAGATGGCTGTTTTGATTTAATGCAAGTTTATTTGATATAATAAGATTAACTTTGATATGGGTAGTAGTGTTTCCTCAAAAAATGAGTGGTTATAGGAAACGATTCATTTTAGTTAACAATTTAAGACGTAGGAGACTAATATATGAGGATACTGATAGCAGAAGATGATTTTGTAAGCCGCACATTACTTCAGGATTTTTTGTCCTCCTACGGGGATGTGGACATTACTATAAATGGATCAGAAGCGGTTGAGGCTTTCTCACTTGCCTTTGATGAGGGTCAACCATATGATCTTGTTTGTCTTGACATTATGATGCCCGAAAAGGATGGTTTGGAGGTATTGAAAGAAATCCGTAAGAAAGAAAAGTTCATGGGGATCACAGTATCTGATGAAGCTAAAGTTATTATGATTACAGCTTTGGATTCTCATGTAACTGTTCTTGATGCTTACTATCGTGGTGGATGCAATGATTATCTTGCGAAACCTGTTGATACCAAAAAACTGAAAGAGTTACTTGTATTATTTGGGTTAGCGTAAATAATGATTAATGTTGATATACAATGGTTAAAGCTACAATAGTTCAATTCGGGCATTTTTATCAATGACACGATTTACGAAGTACTCCCAACCGCATATAAAAGCACATCATTATTGGCTTAATGAGGGTTATGTTGAATAGTGTTGGATTGTGACTGTACCTTTATGGGGAACTCAAATTTTGGAGGGCAGGAGTTTAGCCTGAGAGTGGGCTAAAGTGGGAGGTCAAAGATGTTAGTTTTTATAAACCCTGAGTTATTTTGCTTTTCCATTAACTGTTGTGCCCTCCGGCGTTACATGAAGGATTGTGCCTGAGTAGCAGATGTTGTAAGCATCAGTTATTTTAACTGTCTTGATATATCACCAAACTTTTCATGTATGTTATTATAAAGCAGATTAAATAAATAAGTCTTCAACTTTCGGCTATGAAGAGGTGGTATGACATATCCTTTGCAAAAAAAAGATACATCTATTCTCTATGTCGAGGATGAGGAGTTGTTGCGTAAAAACCTTATTTCTTTTCTTCATCGTCGTTTTGGCGTTGTCTATAGTGCTGCTAACGGTATGGAGGGTCTTGAGCTCTTTACCAAACATCTTCCCGACATTGTCATTACGGATATCTTAATGCCGGTTATGGATGGTCTTGAAATGGTAAAACGCATCAAACAACTACAACCTGATATCCCGATAATTATTACAACGGCATTCAGTGACACTCAGTACTTAATGCAGGCAATCTCGTTAAAAGTAGATGGCTACGTCACCAAACCAATAGATTACAACGATCTTCTGGATGCTATCAATCGAATCATCCATTTTCTTACGTCTAAAACCCTGGAAATTTCTTATACGGAAAGCCTCAAACGCATTCAACGAATGCTCTCCGGAGCTATCGATGCTCTTGCCTATGCTATAGAAAGCAGGGACCCCTACACTGCAGGCCATCAGAAACGTGTAGCCCGCTTAGCCGGTGCCATTTGTGTTCAAATGGGCTGTACGGAGGAGGAGGTCAGAAAAATTGAAATAGTTGGCGTGATTCACGATATTGGCAAAATATCCATTCCGGCAGAGATGCTTATGAAGCCCTACGACTTGCAAGATGCCGAAATGTCGCTCCTTCATAATCACTGCAAGGTGGGGTTTGATATTTTGAAAAATATCGAATTTCCTTTCCCCGTAGCAGAGATAGTGTATCAGCACCATGAGCGACTCGATGGCTCAGGGTATCCACGTGGACTTATGAAAAATGATATTATCTTTGAGGCCAGGATTATTAGCGTGGCAGACGTTGTAGAGTCCATGTACTCTCATCGTCCGTATCGTCCATCCTGCGGCATAGATAAAGCGATTGAAGAAATTCTGACACACCGTGAAACTCTCTACGATGCTGAGGTTGTTGATGCCTGTGCTGCCCTTTTTAAAAGAGGCTACACTCTGGATGCTAAAATATGATGCCTTGTAAATCTATTATCGGTAAAATGACTAAAGGTAAGATGGTGTACTGAACACCACTTAATTGTACTAAAATTCCTGCCTGAGCTGTAAGATAGCTCAGGCAGTTTTGTATTCAGCATTTTTTTTATTATAGGGAGAAATATGAAAAAAGTAATTAAAAAATTATTGATGTTTGTTTTACTGATAATTTCCCTCACAATTTCTAATGATTTATTTGCCATAGATGAGACGTCAGGAACTTTAACTGTAAAAATCTGAGTACAGTTCAGAAGAATGTTAAAATTATAGTTTACTGCATAGGCAATTATTATGTTTTTCACATTTCTACTTCTATACATCAGGACACTTAAGTGACAGTTTACAGTTATTATTGCTCACATTTGTTGTATAACCCAAGCAAAAAAGAATCGCCTCAATCAATTTATCTTCATCAATAGGCTTTATTATGTGCTCACAGGCCTCCTCAATATGGTGTTCTTCGTCGCTATATCCGGTTGTTATTACTATAGGTAGAGTGTTTTTCGTCTCCAAAATCTTCTTTACCATTTCAAAACCGTTCATAACAGGCATTTCTAAATCGGTAACTACTATGTCTATATCGTGCTGTTTATAAATTTCCAAACCGGCTTTACCGTTTTCGGCATCATAAACAGCCTTGCAACGTCTTTTCAGGAATCTCCCAATGCACTCACGAACTAAGTAGTCGTCTTCTACGTAAAGAACACTTATTGTCTTTAGTACCGATATGTCCTCCATGTACACCCCTTTTTTCATATTCATATTTCGATTGTGATTGCCAACCCGCCGTCTATATTTTCCGCCCTTAAAACACCCTGAAATTTCCTCTGGACCAATACGTTTGCCATATATAATCCAATTCCTGTCCCCCTTGACTTGGGTTTAGTAGTAAAGTAAGGATCGAATATCTTATTTATCAGATCATCTTTTACCCCACCTCCGTTGTCGGATATTTTCAATACCACCTTGCCCGTAGATGGGTCTTTATACAGTTCTATTTTTATATGCCCCTTTTCCACGTTTCTTTGCTCAAAAGCATCTCTGGTGTTGTTGAGGATAGTTGATACTACCTTTGAGTACTCGTTAGGATAACCCTCTATGATAACATCGTCCTTTACATGAAAATCAACAGTTATATCGTTTTCGTTAAAGTACTCGGACATAACGTATAAAGTCTTTCTGACAACATCGGCTACTTTAAATCTCTTGTTATTCTTTTCAATTCGGTAGAAGCTTCTAAAGTCGTCAATGGTATCGGATAGCGTCTTTAATTCATTCATTATAGTTTTTACTACCTTATCGAGATGCTCGAAAGTCAACTCGTTGAATCTGTATGCGTCTCTAATTTCCTGTGCCAAGACGGATACGGCATTAATGGGCTGCCTCCAATGATGGGAAATATTTACAAGTAGTTCATTCATTGCAAGTTGACGGGATTGCTCATATATAAGATGTTCTTTTTCTCTCAGTTCTTTCTCTGCCTTTCTTAACTCAGTAATATCGTTCATCGAAGCAACAGCTCCCAAATTATCCTTATCTTTTGAGACTAATTGTCGTCCTGTAGCTAATAATACGTGTCTTGAAGCATTTTTAGGCGCTATCACCATTTCTATATTTGTAACATCTTGTCCATTCAGAGCCTTAAAAAGAGGAATATCTTCTTTTTTCATTGGTGTTATTCCATCCGGTAAGTAAAGATCATAATGCTCCGCCCATTTATCTGCCGGAATATGTTCTACCGGTAATCCGTGAAAATTCCTGCTGGCTCTGTTAAAAAGTAACAACATTGCATCTTTATCACAGGCGACAATACCATCGGCTACACAATCCAAAATTGCCTCTAATATACTCTGGTGATATTCTAAATCTACCGTTTTCTTTTTAAGTTCGTCAGTAATAAGTTGCAGCTCGTAGTTGGATGTTTTAAGCTTCTCGATAACCTCTCTGTTTTCGATCACTCTTGACATTACATTACAGATATTTCTTAAAAAAGGTTCGTAAGGGGGAAAGTCAGCTGGTTCATCTAAATTCAGTAACAAATAGCCATAGGTATCATCAAGCGTTCTAAGTGGTATTTTCTTAAATCTATCGCCATCTACCAACCCGCAACTATCCACACAGTTTCCGTCTGTTGCCGGACAGTTCGCATAATCAGGAATATAATCAGCACTATTATAAAAAATCTGTCCCTTATAACATATTTGTATACTTGCTACACCGGGCACATCTAACAGTGGCTTACTCAGATACTCAGCCATACCTTTTGCATCCGGCATTATTTCCAGGGTATTCTGGATTAAAAGTAATTGTCCCAGAATGTCTGTATTTATTAGCTCATCTGGCATAAATCAGATGGATCTACCTGCAAGAAATTTATCCGGCTGAATATAGTATGGGTTTCTTACAATCTGCCCTTGTATAACCATCAGTGGGTGTATGCTTAAAACATCAAAAATAGTCGTCCCATCATAAAACCTTGCATCGTA
The DNA here is from genome assembly GCA_015233245.1 of Nitrospirota bacterium. GTDB lineage: Bacteria > Nitrospirota > Thermodesulfovibrionia > Thermodesulfovibrionales > Magnetobacteriaceae > Magnetomonas. The sequence goes on from JADFYB010000079.1 coordinate 12,245, forward strand.
CTGGCATAATATACCGCTAAAGGGGTAGTCTAATACGAGCTCATTAAGCATTGCTTCGTATTCAACCCAATGCTCCGAACCTGGCACATTCCTTTGCGTCCACAGAGGTTCGCCTGTTCCTCGAACTGAAGCATATCCTTCATCCTGCCCCATCCGATAAAACCTCCTCCATGTATCGAGCATGTTTTCAGCCTTGAAACATCCATCGGGGCAATACCCCTTCATTGCCGGCTTAACAACGAGTTGACCCGTTTTTCGCTCTTTATCGGCGTTTATTCCTAAATCTTTCAGGTAATTGTCCAGGTCACCTTCATTTGCCACGTCTGCCAGCTGTACTACCTTTTCGTTCGATGAAAGACCACTTTCAACAAATGCTTTCACTACCATTTTTCGTTCCGTATCGTTGTTATATATGTGACACATGTGCGTACCAAGTGGAAAAGTCTCTTTAGTAAAACCATAATTCACAGCATAATTATTTGTTTTCATGGCCTTCTCCTTTGTCGCCAGAGGTTACTGGCCTCATTCAAAAAGATGTTACCTTAGCAGTTAAAGTCTAAGATATCCCAATCCACCTAGTTTTATACTAAGCTATATCCCCTAAGTTTGTCAAATTATTCTCAGTAACATTTGTTACAAAAGTGAAGCGTTCATGACCTTCGGTCTCAAAACTAGTTTCAGTACCAAAAATCATAGCTATGGCAATTGCTCACGTAAGCTGTGCCACCCTATTCTGGGGTGTCCGGCAGTAATTCTGTCTCCTGGCTCATAGACGTTACAAACATCACAGGCACATCTTTTGATGAAG
>JADFYB010000080.1:0-4284 GCA_015233245.1 Nitrospirota bacterium
ATAAGGCCTGGCTCAACGATAGGCCCAAAGGGTAAAATCGGAAATTTTGTAGAGGTTAAAAACTCCACTATTGGCTATAACTCCAAAGCATCTCATCTGACATACATAGGGGATTCCGAGCTTGGCAAAGATATAAACGTAGGGGCAGGCACGATAACTTGCAACTACGACGGCATAAAAAAGCACAAGACAGTGATAAAAGACGGGGTTTTTGTAGGGAGCGGCACTCAGCTTGTAGCCCCCGTGACAATAAACAAAAACGCCGTTATTGCCGCTGGATCCACTATTACAAAGGATGTCCCTGAGGATGCACTTGCCGTAGCTCGTGCTAAACAACAACACATTGACAACTGGACTTTAAGAAAACAACCGGCTAAAAAGGAGTAACACCTAATGTGTGGAATAATAGGATATGTTGGAAAAAACAACGCTGTCACTTTGATTCTGGATGGCCTTAAAAAGCTAGAATACAGGGGATATGACTCAGCCGGAATTGCCTTTATAAATAACGATAACAAGATGGACATAGTGCGGTGTAAGGGGAAAATAAACGAGCTTCTTAATAAGGTAAATCAGTCAAAACCTAAAAGTTTTACGGGTATTGGGCATACCAGATGGGCAACACATGGCTCCCCTACCGAGCACAATGCTCATCCCCACAGAGTTGGCCCTATTGCAATAGTGCATAACGGAATCATAGAAAACTTCATAGAGCTTAAGCAGGAACTCCTTTCAAAGGGGAAAGAGTTTAAATCCGACACCGATACAGAGGTGATCTGCCACATAATAAACGATTACTACAAAAAGGGTGTGCCACTTGAGGATGCCGTAAGACAGTCCGTGAAACGGTTAAACGGCTCATATGCGCTAAATGTGCTCAGTGAACGAGAGCCGGGAAAAATTGTCTGTGCCCGCAAAGACAGCCCACTTGTTATAGGGCTGGGTGAGGGTGAGTACTTTTCAGCTTCTGATGTGCCGGCTTTTTTAACCAGTACTCGCGATGTCGTGTTTATGGAGGACGGCGAGTTGGCTATTTTAACCAAAGACGGAGCTGAGATCTTAAGCTTTGACGGCATCCCCATCCACAGAGATCCGATAAAAATCACATGGAGCTCGGCAATGGCTGAAAAAGGCGGCTACAAACATTTTATGCTTAAGGAGATATTTGAGCAGCCCCGTGCAATAGCCGATACCATCACAGGCAGAGTTAACTCAGAGCGTGCCGAGGTTAATCTGTATGAGTTTGGGCTTACTGCCTCGGAGTTGAAACACATAAAGAAGGTGTTTATAAGCGCTTGCGGCACATCGTGGCATGCCGGCCTTTGCGGCAAGTATATGATTGAATCCCTTGCCCGAGTTCCTGTAGAGGTTGATATATCCTCGGAGTTCAGGTATCGAAAGCCGATAATAGGAAAGGGGGATTTGTTTATTTCCATAACGCAGTCTGGCGAAACAGCAGATACGCTTGCTGCCCTCAGAGAGGCTAAAAAGTGCGGGGCAGCTACGCTAACTATTTGTAACGTGGTTGGCAGTACGGCATCCCGTGAGTCTGCGCACGTGTTTTATACTCATTCGGGCCCTGAAATTGGGGTTGCCTCAACTAAGGCTTTTGTAACGCAGTTGGTCTCCTTGTACCTTTTTGCTCTTGCTCTTGCCTCAGAACATAACGAAACTCCAGATTTTATAAAGGATTTGCTGCACCTTCCCGCCCTGTTTGAACACATTCTGCTTATGGACAGCGAAATAGAGAAACTTGCCCGAATACTTCATAAAGCAAATGACTTTCTTTTCCTTGGACGGGGCATTCTGTATCCAATTGCTCTTGAGGGCGCACTAAAACTCAAAGAGATTTCCTACATTCATGCCGAGGGCTATCCCGCTGGTGAGATGAAACACGGGCCGATTGCTCTTATAGATGACGGATTGCCTGTGGTTATACTTTTGTCAAAGGATGCGCTATATGAAAAAGTCCTAAGCAATATCGAGGAGGTTAAATCCCGGGGCGGAACAACCATAGTTGTCTCTAACCATGATGACGTTTATGTTAAAGCTATGGCTCATCATTTCATATCTGTGCCGTTTTCAAACATCTACTTAAACCCCGTGCTTATGACAGCTCCCTTACAGCTCCTTGCATATCATATAGCGGTAATCAGGGGCTGCGATGTGGATCAGCCGAGAAACCTTGCAAAAAGTGTAACCGTTGAATAAAATTGTGAATTACACTTCATTGTGGTACCGTCCCCCGACATCTTTAAACGTTATTGTAAAATTAGTTCCCCGTGATGTGTTAGCAGTCATCAAACCCTTTAGTTTCATCTTTACAATGTCACCAACAAGTTGAAGGCCTGAGTAGGAATCACTCTCTGATGGAGTGGCTTTAAAACCACAGCCGTTATCGCTTACGATTAGAATGTAACTGTCATCGTCTAGTTTGTTAAAGGTAATTACAATCTCGCCGCGATCGCCTTTAGAGAAAGCATGCCGTAGTGAGTTAGAGATAAGCTCATTTAGAATCAGTGCGCACTGCATCATGATGTTAATGTTGAGTGAGCCGATGTCTGTGTTTACTATCAAATCAGGTTGAGAAACTCCGTAGGTTGAAATAAGCTCACCGCTTAGGGAATCGATGTAGCTTGCAACATCTACTGAGGCCATGTCTGCTGACTCGGAGAGTCTGTCGTGCAAAAGGGTCATTGCCTTGACTCTTGAGTAGCTGCTCTTTAGTACAGAGAGGGATTGAGGGTCGGTTACATTTGATACGCTTAAATTTATCATGCTTGATATGATCTGAAGGTTATTTCTGACTCTGTGGTGAACCTCTTTTAAGAGGATCTCTTTTTCCTTTAACGATGCCTTAAGTGCTTTGTTTGATGCCAGAAGTTCTGCTGTTCGCTCATTTACCATAATTTGAAGCTGTTCGCTATAATCAAACAGTTCTTTTTCCATTTCCTTGATTTCAGTAATATCCATACAACAATAGACATAGGCGATAGGTTTATCTCTGTCATCCAAAACCATATCTGACACAAGTTGAATGTGAATAAAGCCGCCCTCATTATTGAAGATTATCTGTTCGCTTCTGTGTACTTTTTCCTCTGTGTATGCGCAGTACTGCAGAGGCATAAAATCATACAAATACTTGCCTTTCATCATCTCAGGGCTGGTGTTCAACATTGCTGATTGCGTATGGTTTACATAATTTATTCTCATGTCGGTATCTATAATCAATACTCCAACCTGGATTATATCTATGGCCTTTTGTATGACATTTAACGAGTTTTTCGTCTCTTTGATTTGTACCATGTCAGATGACTCAAGGGCAAGTATGCGGCGGTCTTTTTGTATCAGATCTAAGTTAAGCCTCACAAGGCCAAGTAACTGAAGTGATGAGATAGGTTTAGTAAGAAATGAGTTTATACCAAAATCAGATAGTTTACTCAAACCGGCATCATTAGTGCCAGAGGTTAAAATTATAAAAGCCACATGGCCTCCGTAGTGCTTCTTTAAGATACCGATAAACTCAAACCCTCCGGAATCTAATAGCGCCTCATCAAGTAAAATCACAGAAGGATACGCTTGTTGAACCCGGCTCAGAGCGGAAACAACATCAGATGCGGTTACAACGGTATATCCTGCGCTGGAAAGCGTGCTGTTTGTAGCTGCAAGCCGTTGGTTATCTTTGTCAACAAGTAAGACCACAGTTGAGATTACCTATTTATAAGGAGGGCTTAGAAAGCCCTCCTGTGTTAGCATTTATACAAAGCAGCAGTGAGTTAAGGCTTAGAGGTATTGCCTGAGGGTGCTGCCTGAGGTGGCTTGTTCTGGTTTTTATTCTGCTCATCCTTAGGTGCAACCCCAGCGCCACTTAACGGCAAATTGGAGCTTGCCGGAGCACTTTTTGTGGCAGCCTGCGGCACAGTGACAATGGATGTTTTCCTTGTTTCATACACTGCAAGCAACAGCGCAGTTACCATAAAGATTACGGCAGTGGTCGTTGTAGCCTTAGCAAGAAAAGTGGCAGCACCCCTTGCCCCAAAAATAGTCTGGCTTGAGCCGCCAAAGGCCGCACCCATCTGGGAACCCTTTGAGCTCTGAACCAGTACAACAAAAATCAAAAACACACAAACCAGTACATGAACTATCAATAAGAGTATATGCATCTGTATGTTACCTGAACTTCACTATTTTTTCAAAACTATCCGGCTTAAGGCTGGCGCCTCCCACCAGTGCGCCGTCAACGTCGGGCTTTGCCATAAGCTCCTTTACGTTATCAGGTTTAAC
>JADFYB010000080.1:4384-7532 GCA_015233245.1 Nitrospirota bacterium
GCTGCCTTAACTTTCTTATTTAAGAACTCATCTGTTTCGCCAAAATACTGGCGTCTTTCTGAATGGCCAAGGATTACATACTTACAACCAAGATCGAGAATCATCTTAGCCGAAATTTCTCCCGTATAAGCGCCCTCTGCCTCAAAATACATATTCTGAGCCGAAAGGTCCACGTTTGTGCCCTTAAGAAGCTCACCAGCAGCAGCCAGCGAGGTAAAAGCCGGCGCCAACACTATGTCAACATCCGATACCGATTTAACAGCAGGTAAAAATGCACTTATAAAATCCCTCGTCTCACCCGATGTTTTATACATCTTCCAGTTGGCCGATATAAAAGGTCTCCTCATTTTCCAGTTCTCCTTAGTACTTGATTTTATCTTTCTCTATAGTTTCTGTGCTTTTATTTTCCTTAAGCTGTGACAAAGTATAGAAAGAATATGGCAAAAAAGTCAAGGAGTATTGAAATGAAAAAATAACACAAATGTCACAGTAAATATGTTACATTAATAGAGCAAAGGGGATATGCGTTGAAAAGAATGATAGCCGTAATGGACAACACCAGCAACTTTTCCGGTGTAAAAACCCGCATAGGTGTTAGCTCTTATTTGAAGGAGAGCGTATGATGACAGCTGGTAAAAGACTTTCTCTACGCATTTTAACCATCTGTACCATTATGGCTGTATCTTCAGGCCTGTTTGACCTGATTGCCACATTTGTCATTAAAAACCCTCTTTATGACAGCAATTTCAAAGTGTATATTCTAACTTACGCATTTATAGCTTTTACTCTTATAGGGGCATGTATAACGGTAATTTTTATTTACAGGGACTACCGGAAAAAGAAACGTTTTCTTGAAGAGATCAAGTTATTTTCTGAAATTGTCTATCATGGGAGTTTTGAGGACAGAGTGTACTTTGAGGACTACCCTGATCTGGCGGAGGTGTATCAGTTTATAAACAATATAACAAAAAACCTGAAGAAAAAATCAGAACAGACCGAGGAGGAGCGCTCCCAACTGGATGCTATCCTGGAAAGCATTCCGGATGCTCTGTTGATTATAGACAATCGTGACGGTGTAGTTTATTTAAATGACAGGGCACGAGAGATGTTTGACTACAAGAGCACTCCGGTTTCCCGCACACTTATAGAGATAATAAGAAGTTTTAACTTAAATGTCATGCTTGAGAATGTTAAGAGGTTTGACAAAAGTGAATCAGGGGAAATATTCCTTGAGCATCCTGGGGAAAAATACCTTATGGTCAGAATGTCGCCATTCTACAAAAAAAATGATCTCTCCGGTGTGGTTGTTCTTTTCCATGATATTACTGAGCTAAAAAAACTTGAGACAATGAGAAAAGACTTTGTGGCAAACGTATCACACGAGATAAAGACTCCTGTTACTGCCATAAAGGGATTTGCCGAAACACTTATCGAGGGCGCATTAACAGATAAAAAGAATGCCGTCAGGTTTTTAAACTCGATTGTTTTTCACAGTGAACGCCTAAACAGGCTGGTTGAGGACCTGCTTACCATCTCTAGTATAGAGTTAGGCGTTATACGAATAAACAAGCAAGCCATAAACCTTATAGAGGTTGTTGACACCGTGGTGGAAACTCTCAGGGCGAAGGCGTTAGAGAAATCCCTAAATATAAAAACAGCATTTACCAGCAGCAACATTTCGCTTGTGGCAGACAGAGACAAAGTGGTGCAGGTTCTGATTAATCTTATAGACAACGCTATAAAATTTACTCAAAGCGGAACTATAGAAATAGGCATTAACGAGGATACCTCCAGATTTTGCCTTTACGTTAAAGACACTGGGGTGGGAATCCCCAAAAAAAGTCTCACCCGTATTGGGGAAAGGTTTTACCGCGTTGATCCTTCACGGTCAAGAGAGCTTGGGGGAACCGGGCTTGGCCTTGCCATAGTCAAACACATTGTCCGTGCACACGACTGGGAATTAAAGTTTGAAAGTACAGAGGGAGCGGGTACTACAGTTAAAATACTCATTCCAAAGTCTGAAATCCGTATAGATGTTAACCCATAACTCCGCTTACGTAATACAGTGTGTGAATGTAGCGATTATTATACCAACACGTCTATTTCAGCAAGCCCTAAGTCAATGCCTACCATGAGAATGATTTTTGCCTCCTCGGTGTGTCCGTCATCATCTAGCAGTTTTTCATAAACTATAAACAGATATTCCTGAAGTGTTTCTGTTATTTCTCTACCATAAATCATCCCAAGATTTTCTGTTTTCATACCTGTTAGCCCATACGAATCGGTTGATATAACACTTCTGAAAAATATCGGTTTAACGTACCTCTCGTCATCTCCCCATATTCTGTAGTACAACGTGTCAGAGCCATCCTCCTCCCTGATTCTAAAATCCTTGCAGCCAATGCAACCTGTTTCCTCATTAAGCCAGAAATCCCATTCCTCCTCATCCTGCGGGTATATTTCCTCTATGATTCTAAAAAGCACCATTCCCTCCATCTCCTCATTTGATACGGGGATCTGCAAGACTGACTGCTGTTTAGTTTCATTTTCCTCAAGATAGAAGCGGTAGATTTTCAGACTGCCAATCATAAACTTCTCTCCAGCTGCCACGGTGTGAATTCCACCGCCGGGGGATTGTGCTTTTAAAACGTCAGAGTTTATTACAAATTTTGACTCATCGAATCGAACCATACCATTTATTCGTATTCCCAGAGGAAGGTTTACATCAATACGCCGGGGCTTCTTTCGTAGAAATCCGGCTGGTTTTTGTTTGTTTTTTTCGTATATGTGTCTAAATATTGCAGCACCCTCCCATATAAAATTCGCTGACTTGAAAAGAAGCTTATTGAAAAGAAGCTTATTCCACGCTATTAATCTGATACTTTATATCAAGCTTAACATCTTTTCTCAGGGAATGATATATTCCACAGTACTTATCAACAGAGAGACTAATGGCTCGCTGCACTTTCTTTTCAGATATGTTTTTAGCCGTAATGTTTAACATAATATCAAATCCTTTAAAATACTGAGGAGGGGTTTCAGCTTTCACTCCCGTTATGTCAACTTTAAATGCTACAATTTCAACCTTCATTTTCTGCAGAAACATCACGCAATCAGTGGCAGTACACGCTCCAAGGCTCATCATAAA
>JADFYB010000080.1:7632-13009 GCA_015233245.1 Nitrospirota bacterium
TCTGCAGAAACATCACGCAATCAGTGGCAGTACACGCTCCAAGGCTCATCATAAAAGGCTCAGACGGCTGAGCGCCCCACTGAACGTTAGCATCAAACTCTATTTCATAGCCGCGCTGAGTGCGTCCGACAAATATGAAATCTCTGTCCCAGTCAAGCGTGGCCTTAAACACTGTTGACACATTAGACTTATAGCTCTCAACCTCTCTCTCAACGTTTTGAATATCCTGTTGCTCAGACATCTGTTCTTTTATACCTCCTACGTAGTGTTTTTACCACTTAATCCCCAAACTTTTCAAATAATCCTGAGCAAGTTTAAGCCCAAGCTGTGCTGCCTTTACCTGGTCTGTTTTAGCCACTTGACGGTCTCCCATGTTGAAATGGCAATATCCGCGCACATAGTACGCATCGGCGTCATTAGGGTCTATCTCAATAGCTTTTGTAAAATCTGCGGCAGCATGGAAATAATCTCCCTTTTTACCATACGTAACTCCACGGTTAAAGTACGCATCTGCATCCTCAGGGTTCATCTCTAAGGTTTTATTAAGATATGCGAGTGCCTTATCATAATTTCCCTTTGCAGAGAGCGAAGTTCCTGTGTTGTAATGTGCATCAATGTTTTCAGGGTCTATCTCCAGAGCTTTGGCAAACTCTGTGAGCGCTTTATCATGTTGGAATCTTCTTGCATAAGCATAACCACTGTTTACATACATTCCAGCCTCTTTGAGGCTCAGTTCTCCATCCCTTGCATCAATCACATCTACCTCCTAAATGCTTACCCTCTAAATAAATGTTTTTAAATAACCTTAAACGGTTATTCTGCCACTACACTAATTATGCTAACAGTTTTTGTTTATTTTTGCAATAATCATTGTAGGTTTTTGTAGTCATTATGAGAATTCGTTTGGGCTTGTCACTCATGATAATACTAAAGTATAATACGTACACAGAGGAAATCGAATTGTAATAGGGAGAAAATCGAATCATGAAAAAAGCCTTTTTTATTTCATCTGTATTATTTTTTTTATATTTAATTTTTAGTTGTAGTGCAAACTCAAAGTCAAATGATGCTCTTGAATACATAAAACGCGGCAACGCCTTTAAAAACAGAGACATCCACATGGCTATCGCTGAGTATTCAAAAGCTGTTGAAACAGACTCGAAAAGCGGCATTGCGTACTATACCCGTGCAACTACCTATGAAGAGATTGGAGACTACAAAAGCGCAATTGCCGATTATGCTAAAGCTATTGAGATAAATCCAAAAAATCCCCTTGGATACTATAAGCGTTGTAATTTATATGAAAAAATGGGTGACTTAAACAATGCTATATATTGCTATACAAAACTTCTTGAGTTAAATCCAAAGGACGTTCTTGCGTACTTTAAGCGAGGCGCTTTATATGAGATATTGAGAAAATACGAGTACGCAGCTGCAGACTACACCAAAGCGATTGAATTAAGCCCGAGGTATCCGCAAGCATATTTATTCCGTGGCATGTCCTATGGAAATAACGGAGAGTATGATAAGGCTTTAGAAGATTTTAACAAGGTTATTGAACTTGACACAAGAATTTATGAAGCGTACGTAAACCGTGCAGAACTGTATGCTGCAAAGGGAGATTATGACAGGGCTTTCGCTGATTACAACCAAGCTATTATCTGTTGTGTTAAGCGTCAGACGATATGTTCAAATCTTACGAACTTGTATTCTTTTCGTGGGTCTCTCTATGAGGAAAAGGGTTATTATGATAAAGCCATAGCTGATTACTCCAAATCTATTGACATAAATCAAAAGGATGACGAGATGTACCAAAAACGAGCTCAACTATACCTCAAAACCGGAGATGATGATAATGCATTGGCTGATTTAAACAGGGTTATCGAGATTAGTCCCAAAAAATATGTCAGCGCATATACGTATCTTGCCAATTTATATAAGAAAAAAGGAAACATCAACAAATCCATCGCTAACTACATAGAGGCAGCACGGCTTGGTGATAAGGATTCACAAAAGTATCTAGATGACAAAGGCTATAAGTGGAATGTAGTGTCATCAGAGAGTAGTTCTGACACCATAATATTTCTCGGTAACAGCATAGCACGTGGCGGGGACTGGTCTATGCTGTTTCCCGACAAAAAAATAACAACTGAACATCTAAAAATGTCGGAACAAAATATAGAGAACCAATTAGCACTGTTAGTAAACAATGCAAAAAATAATGAACAATTACGACCAAAAAAAATATTCATTATGGCAGGGACACAAATGTTGCGTACAGGAGTTGAAACAAGGGTTTTTACAAATGAATACCGGAAAGGTTTAAACATTCTTGCAAGCAACCTTAATGGTACAAAAATATATGTCCAAAGTGTTTTACCTGTAATCCTGAAAGACCCTATAGAAAATACCATAGTTAACAGAAAAATCATAGAAGCAAACAAAGTACTAGAAATTATGGTGACAAAACTCAATAATGCAAACATACAATACGTGGATATATATAAAGGCTTTGTAGAACCTGAGGGTGAGCACCTTAAGACTGAGTATGTACTAGAGGACGGCATACATCTCAACAAAAGCGGATATGACCTTTGGAAATCTCTGATAAAAGACTATGTCTATAACTAGCAGTAAAAGCCGCTTACATTAAATTTGTCCATGGGATGAATAACCTCCAACCCCAAATTTACCCTTTCGTCACCCCAACTGCTATCTTAGACTGCCAGTATGTGTCGCTTACGTTTAACTCAGTGCTGTTGTCATACTCTTTTGACTGATTGGTTCCGTATTTGCTGTTTGTAAGGTTTTTATACCCAACCACACGCTTTTCCTGAGCTCCGGTTTCCAAATTTACTACACAGTATGTATAAACCGCTATGCCACGGTTTATCTGACACGACACCTTACTCACATAGTTACCGGTATTGGTGGACGTATAGACTGATGGATTTGAGCTTGTCAGCGTAGTTACCGCTGTTTTAGTTGCAAGTAGCGTTTTCGTTTCTGAGCTGTCTGATTTTATATACATATAATATTTTGTGCTGCCGGTATATGCATATGACGTATCATACCCGACCTCATTAATCTCTTCAGTCAGTGTTCCCTCTGTCAACTCGTAAAATAATATAAGATATTTGCTCCCCTGATAATTATCAAAGCCTAAAATGTGTAGCTCATTGCTGCCGCTCTCTGTACGGGTTGCTCCGGCTGGAATCGTTAAGACATCTACTTGCACTCCTGGTCTGCCACCACTACAATAATTCCCCGTGCGCACAGTAAAGTCCTCATTAAACTTTACAAAGTCATCCGATGTCACCCCACCGCTAAAACTATCCGTACACTGCCCGTCCCAGCCCTTACACGAACCATGGCAAAGGTCGGTCTCTACGTCTGATGCTACAGGTGTGTTGAAAGGATAAATAGTTAAATCGTCAAATGATTCCTCAACTTTGATGTTATATGATAAGTTCTCAATTGTAATATCTCCAACTTCAAGAGTCTCATAATATGTTGTATCCTCTTTCCTAACTCCAATCTGCTGCGCATTATACCGTTTTACCGTATGTGTTGTGTGTATGCCATACCAAAACTGCCCGCCAACAAAACACTGGCCAATTGCATAACAGGGACCATAAATGCTCAGGTTCTCTGTGCTTGCAGTTATCACTGTTACAAGCCTTGAGATAAATCCGCTTTTGGTCTGCAGTTTTCTCTTCGTTAACAAAAGTGCTTCTGAGGTTGAGACCAGCGTAATGACTCTGTTGTATTTCCACGTGTAGCCATCGGCTTCAGGGTTGCCGGTCTCGTAATCCGTCCAATTTGTGCTGCTATTTATATCTGCTCCGGTCACGCTCTGCCGATATTTTATTGTCTGCGTTTGGAGACTGCGGTTAGTGGGATATGCTCCAACATAGCAAAGACAATTGCCCAACACATCTGTTTTTATTGCGTAATAGCAGCTTGTGATAGTGCCTGAGCTATTTGCTATATAATTACGGCGTGCTTTTTTGGTGCTGCTCATACCCTCATCAGGATTCCATGCGTTGTTAGCTCCGATTATATAAGTCTGACTGCCATCGCTGCTTGTGTAAGTCCCACCCCAGCCCTTTTCCATGCCGTCTATATTATCCCAACGCTCTGAAAAACCGTACTTATCCGCCACGGTAGCTATATTATTATTTTTATCCTCACTCCCCTGAATTATAAGAGCCGTCCCGTTATGGTATTTACTGACCTTTGCGCCAGGAGTATCCAACTTAAGGAGTGAAAAATCACTCCTAATGGTATATTGTCTAAGTATATAGTTAACATTCCCACCCTCTTCATTTTGAGCGCTGTCATCAACTATGAGTAGCAGTATTGACTCCCCACAGCTTTTAAGACCGTCTATTCGGCCAATTATCTTCAAATTCGTCTTATCTTCGTTACTAAGGTCATAGCTGACATAGACCTGGTCGTTTTTCTCAAATGCCATAGAGGAACCCTCAAGAGCGCCGTTTGTGCGCTGTGTCATCTCATCCTGGCAGTTGTAGTAAAAGATGACGTTTTTGTATGTCTCAGTGGTTTTTGTTTTGGTCTCATCGAGTATGGTTATGTTTGCGGTGTCGTTATCGCTGTCTATCGAGTCAATGTTGGCCCATAAAATGCGGAGGTTGCCCCAGTTGCTTGAGCCGGTGTAGGTTTCTAATTTCATATTGTTCAGTATCCTCTTAATTCTCTTTTTTTATAAAATAAACCACAGATAGACGCAGATATATACAGATAAAACATCCATAATCTGTGTTTATCTGTGGTTTATTCGTAATTCCTCGCTAAAGCGTCACCTTAATTGGAACAATGAAGTCAACCCCTCTGTCTAATGAGTAGGCTACAGCGCCATCAGAAAGCGTATCATCCTCTGGCTCCTGATTGCTCTCATCCACTATTCTGCACTTGTGCATCTTTATGTAGGTCTCGGTGTCCTCGGCTTTTAGCTTACTTGGGCCACCTTTATGAATCAACACCCTGTCGCCGTTTTTCCATTTAACAAAATCAGAGCATTTTAACCAGAGTCTTTTCCCTTTATAAGTAACATACCAGTGGAGCTTGTTATTGCCTTGCCATTCTTTCTGAAATTCGTAGCCATCCCCTCCGGCATCAACTGTTGACTTTACATACTTATAGTCCACATACACAGCCTCTCCGCTTTTTAAATCCACAGAATTCTGTGATACTCTTATCAGTCCTGTTGCGGCGTCAAAATCATAGTTTCTTTTTACGTATTTATACCACACTATTACGAAATCATATTTCCACATGGCGCTCTTTGCTGGTACTGTCATCGTCCCTGAGGTTGTGTCAATACTGTAATCGCTTGCTGAAAATGAGTTTGAAT
>JADFYB010000300.1 GCA_015233245.1 Nitrospirota bacterium
AGGGATGGCCGTCTATGGTTTCTGTGCCAACCTCTTTTCTGCTGACTTCACCGGCAGGATGTGAATTTCATCAGCGTTTATACCTCCGTCATTAATCTCATCATGGTATTTGCCGCCGATAAAGGTAATTCTAAAGTTGCCGGAGTTATGAAAGGCGTTGACAATCCCACGCATATGTGTGCCTATAGCGCCGCGCTCAAATGCGTTTTCTGCTCCTATATAGACAAACCGTTTAAACACTCATATAGATTCTACCCGATTAATCATGAACTGTCAATAAGTTTATTGCTAAATACTGATAGATACAGGGTTTCTATGGGCAATTCGGCGCTATGTTGTAAATTTCTAAGGCTTTTGCTATACTATCTTCGTTTTTAACGATAAATTAAGAGGAGGGTTAAACATGCTTAAGAGAATTTTAGTGAGTTTTATGTTTATACTGTCGTTTTCAGCCGTCTCGTATGCTATGGACTTTTCGGCTGATGTGTTTTTCTCAGGTAAGGGTGGTGAAAAGACTGAAGGCAAGATATTTTTTTCAAAAGACAAAGTCAGAATGGATATGAAAACCCATGGAAATATGACCTCAATTAACAGAATGGACAAAAAAGTCAGTTGGATAATTTTTCATGACAAGAAAATGTATATGGAATCTCCTATGCACGACAATGCTGACAACCCGATGAGTGGTGGAAAAACAAGAAAACCTATGCTTGATGAAAAAGTAGCCGGTGAAGTCAGCAGAAAAGAGGTTGGCACAGAAACCATAGACGGCCATCCCTGCACTAAGTACCTGATTACCTATAAGTCCGCCGCAAAACAGGATGAGATATATCAATGGCTGGCTAAAGACATAATGTTCCCTGTTAAAACCGCTGCTGTGGACGGCTCATGGACCCAGGAGTACAAAAATATCAAAACCGGCCCTCAGCCAGCAGATGCTTTCGAGGTTCCCTCAGGTTACAGCAAAATGCAAATGCCCTCTATGGGGGATATGAAGCAACACCGGTAAACAATGAATATATAATGTACCTAGGCTTTAAGCAGCTCCCTTGCGGCTTTAAGGATATTTTCGGCAGTAAAACCGAAGTGTTCAAACAAGACGCTTGACGGGGCTGAAAGCCCAAATCTGTCAACGCCGATTACTTTGCCTTTAAGTCCGACATACTTGTACCAGGAGAGTGAGGAGCCTGCCTCAACCGCTATTCTTTTTTCAACGTGTGGGGGGAGCACCTGATTCTTATAATCATCCAGCTGTTTATCAAATAACTCAAAAGAAGCCATATTTACAATTCTGACAGCCACCCCTTCTTTGACAAGCTTCTCGTAGGCTTCAAGGGTGCAATGAACCTCTGAGCCTGAGGCTATAAGAATCAACTCAGGGGGCTTTCCGGAATCGGCAAGGACATAGGCACCCTTGTAAATGCCGCGTGCTTTAGCATACTTATTTCTATCAATAACTGGCACGTTTTGACGGGTAAGGATGAGGGCTGTTGTGCCGTATCCGTGCTGAAGGATGTACTGCCATGAGAGCACCGTTTCATTGGCATCTGCCGGACGAATAACAGTAAGTTCAGGAATCGCTCTTAAGGTAGTTAACTGTTCCACTGGGTGGTGGCTTGGGCCATCCTCACCAACCCCTATTGAGTCGTGAGTAAGTATAAAAATAACCTTAAGCCCCATCATAGCGGTCATCCTGACAGAGGGCAACATGTAGCTTGAAAACACAAGATATGTGCCCACATAAGGAATCAAACATCTGCTAAGGGCAATACCGGTAGCTATTGAGGCCATGGAAAACTCCCGTATTCCAAAGTGAATGTTGCGGCCGCTTTCCCCTGGCGCAAAAACAGGTTTGTTCTTTAAAAATGTCTGATTAGAAGGCGAAAGGTCAGCCGAGCCGCCGAGCAAATTTAAAAGCGTATCAGACAGTGCATTCACTACGGCACCTGAAGCTGTACGGGTTGCTACAGACTTGCCGGGCTCATAGACAGGAAGGAGCGCTCCTATGTCAACGTTTATTTTTCCGCTCATAAAGGTATCCCAAAGCTCTGCCTCCTTAGGAAAGGCTTGTCTATATCTCTCAAACAAATCAAGCCAGAGGTTTTGCAGTTTCTCTCCATTCTTAACAGCACTACGGCAGAGTTCCAGTGCCTCTTTGGGTACATGAAACTCCTCATCCGGCCAGTTAAAGTGTGCCTTTGTGGCTTTAACCTCATCGGGCCCAAGCGGCGCTCCGTGAATATCTGCGCTGTCTTGTTTATTTGGGCTGCCATACCCAAGGTGAGTTTTGACAATTATGATAGAAGGGCGATTTTTTTCAGCCTTTGCATTTTCGATTACCTTGTAAAGCTCTCCATGGTCATAGCCGTCAGCGTACTGAACGTGCCAGCGCTGGGACTCAAATCTCATACCGACATCCTCTGTGAACGTTAAATCAGTTGAGCC
>JADFYB010000301.1 GCA_015233245.1 Nitrospirota bacterium
CCTTTAATTGCAATGTATTCAAAAAAACCGGTAGGCCGCATAAGATTAATTATTATCATCATAGAAATAAGAAGAAAAATCACGTTCCAGTCCACACCGAGCTCCTCAACGTTAAATGCCTCGTGCTGAGTTAATATCCCAAGAATTAGGATAAGTGAGGCACCAACTATGGCTACAACAGTTTTATGGATTTTCTCAGACATTATTACCGCATAAGCCGCAATAAAAATTATCGTAGATGCCCAGAAAACAAAACCCCCGGCAGACGCTGGGGGTGCAGCTGTTTCATGCATCATTTACCTCCCCACTCGTCATCTAACAGAGTCTTTATTACTACATTGTACAAGTCTCGTATATGTATAATACCAATAACCTGATTTTGGCCATTTACTACAGGAAGTCTTCTGACATTGTGTTTTAACAAAATGTCCAGGCATTTCATAAGCGGGGCATTTTCCTCTACATAAAGCGTGGTTTTACTCATTATATTGCTAACTGGCATATCGGCAATTTTTTTCACAAGTGTTTCAAGCATACCATCCCAGGTAAATGCACTTAAATCCTCCCCTAATTCCATATAGTTTGGGTGTACTGCCTTTAAGATATTTATCATACTTAGCATTCCAATGAGTTGTCCATCATCGTCCACAACATGGAGTCCTCTTACTCTGGTTATTCCCTCAGCACCTCTGGAGCACAACATCTTTCTTATCGCTGTCTTTATGGTATCAGAGTGGGTTATAGATTGGCACACCACCTCCATAATATCTTTTGCTTTCATAAAACACCTCCTTTATTAAACATTATCGAATATAACAAAAAAGCAATAGATATAAACTCTTAACACTGATATAATAACACTAATGGCAAAAACATTTAGAACTCAGAAAAGCATTCATTTAAAACTTATTATAAGGCTCACGGCAGGATGGATTATTCTTTCTCTGATATTGGGAGCTATAGTGTTTTTTATTAAACTTGAGAGCATTGACGAATTGGTTACTAACCTTGCCGAAAGAGAGTCAAAACCACTGACAGAGGATAAAACTCAATTGGAATACTTAAACTGTAACAGACAAGATTGTGTACAATTTTTGACACAGTCCATGTACAAACACATAGAGATGGGACACTTCATTATAGTAGAGCTATACGACAGAAACAAGCAAAAGGTCGTTGAAGTACAATCACCTGATGCAGACACAGTGCATCGTTATGAAAAGTTGATAGCGAAAAAACAGAAGACGCATAAGTTTAAAGACAAAGTTTACTATAACCGACTGTATGTTTCCAGAAATATTTTTTTACAGATCTTTGTGCCTCTTAAAGAGCAAGGCGGCTCAATTGCCGGTTACTTTGAGGGAGTTTATAAAGTTGATGAAGGCACTATGAAAGGAATTGTGGATTTGATAGCAGGGTCTCTTTTGCTTGTAGTTATAAGCGTGTTTGCAACTACTGCCATTGTCTATCCCATAATAATTGTAATGGATAAGGATTTGATTAAACTCTCAGCGGATCTCTCTGAGGCTAACATTGGAATGCTTGTTGCTCTTGGCAGTGCTATTGCAAAACGGGACAGTGATACGAATATTCATAATTACCGGGTAACCATATACTCTGTTAAACTTGGAGAAATCGCCGGACTTAGCAAAGAAGGCTTAAGGAGCTTAATTAAGGGCTCGTTTCTTCATGATATCGGAAAGATCGCAATATCTGATAACATTTTGTTAAAGCCCGGGAAACTCACAGACGAGGAGTTTGAAATTATGAAAACGCATGTGATTCATGGTGTGGATATTGTTGGTAAGTATAATTGGCTTAGGGACTCTGTTGATGTAGTTCAATACCATCACGAAAAACTTGATGGCTCTGGTTATTTATCCGGTTTAAGTGGCGACAGCATACCGTTAAATGCAAGGATATTCGCTATTGCCGATGTCTTTGATGCGCTTACATCAAAAAGGCCCTACAAAGAGCCGTTCACTTACGAACACACTGTTAGAATTTTAGAGGAAGAGAGAGCAACACACTTTGATCCAATGTTGCTTGATTTGTTTTTTAAGATATCCAAAAGCCTATATGATTCTTTCTGCAAAGCAGAGGATTCTTTTTTAGAGGAATACCTTAGTGGTATTATTAAACGATATTTTTAAAGTTACATATTGCCATTAGCGCATTGAGATTTAGCACTTGCTTTGAGGTGGCTTGTTAGATTATCATACATGTAGGATGATAGCAATAGTGGATTACGGCATGGGGAATCTCAGAAGTGTGCAGAAGGGGTTTCTGAAAGTTGGAATTGAAGCGCTTGTCACCAGCAAATCAAGTGATATTGACAATGCTGCGGGGGTGGTAATCCCGGGAGTTGGAGCTTTCAGAGATTGTATGGTAAATCTGCAAAATCTCGATCTTATTGAAACTATAAAACGCTCAATTGAAAAAGG
>JADFYB010000081.1 GCA_015233245.1 Nitrospirota bacterium
ACAGTTATGACAAGTATAGTGATGGGTTTGATAGCAATTTGTTTAGGGCTGTGGGGAGTGGTAAAGTACAAGTGGTATGTGATGGATGTGGTTTTAGCGGTTATGCCGATATTGTTAATTGTCGGCGGAATTGTAGCCCTGATGGCAGGCATCAGAAACACTGGACTTAAGGCTAAGATGATGGAGAAAAACGGCGATAACAATGATGCTGGCAGAAACGACAGATAGGAGATAAGGGTCATGGCAGACACAAGTGAGAGCAAATACAGAAACAACAACCGCAACGGTTTTGAGCAGCCGCGTGCAAGCTGCCCTAAGAGTTTCAGACCGTGGATTTGGACCCTTGTACTACTTGCTGTACTGACGTTAGCGTGGGCTTTTTACGAAAGTTACAAGGAGGGGGGTATTGTCAGAAATATCCTCGAAACAGATGATGTCTCTAAGATGGTAAAGCTGAAAAAGTCCAGCCCCTATGACAGAGTGGCTCTGACGGAGCCTGTGGGGCAGGTGCAGACCAGTTACCATGATATCATAGACAAGGTCAGACCTGCAGTTATCAGCATAGACGTGGTGTTGGAGCCTAATCCTCAGACTCCTGTGGCGTTTCAGGTGCCTGAGCTTGTCGCTATTCAGCAGCCCTTGACTTATACACGGGTAGGCTCTGGTGTAATTGTTGAGCCTACAGGCTATGTGCTTACAAGTTACCACGTGATAGATGGCGCAAAGACGATGAAAGGCACTGTGTATTTGCCCGGAGGCGGAAAAGAGTATAAACTTAAGGTTGTAAATGTAAACAAGGATGCCGATTTAGCGCTTCTTAGATTAGATGGTGAGGGGCCTTTTGCCCACGCTGATTTGGGTGACTCTAATGCTGTGCGCACGGGCGATGTTGTTATAGCGCTTGGCAGCCCGTTTGGATTTGATTATAGTGTAAGTGTTGGAATAATAAGCAGCAAAAACCGGTCAATTACGGTAGGCGGCAGGGTGTACGACGGGTTGTTTCAGACGGATGCTGCTTTGAATAAGGGCAGCAGCGGAGGCCCTCTGGTTAACGTTGCCGGCGAGGTTATAGCGATAAGTAATGCCATTTATTCCCCATCGGGAGGTTTTACGGGTGTTGGGTTTGCTATTCCTGTAAGTGAAGCCTCTCAGCTTGTGGCAGGAGTGGTGGATTTTAATGACATAGTGCCTCAGGTTGGAGGCCAAATGGTGGCATGGGCAAAGCAAGGCAAGCAGGTAGGAAATTCCTATAAGCTTCCAAGTGGCATGATGATAACACCTCCGCATCCTTACAGAGGCAAGTGCCTTGACTGTCACCCGCAGTTGTGCCAGTTTGGCGGAGGCGGCAGGTTGGCGGTCCAACCCAACAAACAGAACCAAGGTGCAGTTCCGGCAGCTTTGCAACAAGATACTCAGGCAACTCAGCCCTTCTTTGGCGCACTCTTGCTTGATGTGGACTCAGTCATAGCAACGCACTTTAACCTTCCGCACAGGGGCGGCCTGCTTGTGGATAAAGTGTATCCCGGAACGCCTGCTGAGGCGGCAGGGCTTAAGCGCGGTGATGTTATCCTTCGGGTGGATGGCAGGCGTCTTGCTAATGTTGCTGAGTTTAAAACCATCTTAGCGGACAAACCGGCAGGTGCTAAGTTTGATTTAACAGTTGCTACAGGAGATACGAGAAAAACATTGACTATGAAGACAATCCCTGAGCCGCCGTTTCTCCCTAAAATGACACAGGCGACAAAACCGATAAAAGAGTTTGATTGGTTAGGAACAGAGGTTGAGCCAATTAAGCCGCCTCTTTCAGCTTATGTTAAAAACGGTGTTTATGTTTCCGATGCCGGAGGGGTACTGAAAGCAGCCGGAGTTATCAAAGGCGACATAATAACCTCGATAAACAATAAGCCTGTTTATGATATGTTCTCTTTTGTAGGTATTACCGGAGATGTGAATGTTAAGGAGGGGTTTGTGCTGGATATAATCAGGTCAGGGCAGCCCATGTTTATAACCGTCAAGGGCTAATATGAACGACAGAGATCAGATTAATCAGATACTGAAGAAAGTGTATGCGTCGGAGCTTGGACTTATAGAGCAAGCTCCAAACATCGCTTTAAAAAACAAACATGGCCTTAGCAGAATATATGCGGCTCTGTGGAGCCGGCAGCCGGCAGCTATTAAGACAGCCATTTTTGCTCTAACAATGGCTGTTATTTCCGCAGCCGTGTATTATTACAATACATTTACAATAAACTACTTCAATGTAGTAATGGAAAGAGCTCAGATAGAGGCTCAGTTGCAAAGGAGAAACGATCTGATTCCCAATCTCGTTGCAACAGCCAACAAGTACATGAACTATGAGCAGAATGTGTTTACTCATGTCTCAGACGTAAGGGCTGCCGTAAAATCCCTGGATAAGACGATAGAGCTTAAGGGGCTTAAGGCAGATGATCTTTCTGTGCTGTCTAAATTTCAGGCAGTGGCTGAGGCCTATCCAATCCTTAAGTCCTCCGAGGCATACACTCTTTTGCTAAAGGAGCTCTCCGACACGGAGACAAAAATAGTGGAAATGAGAATTGCCTATAACAAAGTGTCAAGCTATTATAACTCAAGATTAAAGATGTTTCCGGGTAATATATTTAACCTTATTTTCAGGTTTAAGGAAATGCCGGTTTTTGAGTCCGTGGTAAAGGCAAAGACTACTCCGGGGGTTAAATAGTAGTGGTTAAACTGTGTAAAACAGAAATTAACGGAACAGGGAGAGAGAGAAATGTCGGATACTGCAACTGCATTAAAGACTAAGATAAAAACCTTGGATGACAGCCACAGGCTGGCTCTTCTGGAAAAGCTTGCCGATACCGTGACAAACATGGAGACAGTTTTAAATGAAAAGAGGAATGTGTTTGCTTCTGTAAGGACTCAGTCTGATGAAAATCTGCAAAATATAATTACGATTATAAAGGGGCAACAGGTTCAACGCCTTGAGCTGGAAAATGAAAAGCTGAAAAAGGATTTAAAAACAATAATAATGGATACGTCAAAGGTCGAGGGGCTGGAAAATACGATTAAAGATTTAACACACAAACTTACCACCGCTGAGGCCGAGCTCTCCACCGCACTTGAGGCAAAGAAAAACATTGAGGAGAAATTAAACCGCCTTCAGGATCAATGGGAAAAACTAATGCAGGGCATATAACATGGAAAATCAAAACCAGTTAAAATTTCAGAATATTGAGATGTTTTCAAAAGAGGCCGATGAACTCATACAAGATCGTGTTATGTACAAGGCTAAGCTAAAGGATTTGATGGCAAAGCTTCTGAGCCTGATAGCTGATAATGAAAATGGACAGACACGCATAAAAGAAGCTGTGGTGGAAAATTCCTCCCGTGAAAAGCTGGTTAAGTCTCTGCAAACCGATGTGTTTATTTATAGAAAGAGGCTGTCCTCCATTGGCTCTATGAGCAAGGTTGCTGAGGAGTACGCAAGGCAAGAGGCAGAAATACGGGAGTTAAAAGAAAGGTCAAAAAATGCAGTTAAATCCGTAGAAACCTATGAAGCTGAGATTAACAGTTTTAACGAGATAATATCTTATGGCGCTGAGCGTTTGGAGACATTTAAGTCAGATATTGCAGTCTTAGAGAAAGAGAAAGCAACGCTTACCTCTGAGATTTCAGAAATCAAAAATGTCTCGGATATATTTGTTAAGAAAGCAGAGGTGGAAAAGGAGCTTCAGGCTCTGACTGAAAAACAAGCCAATATAGTTGATGAGACAACTTCAGTTAATGCAAAAATTAGTGAAGACGAAAGTATATTACCTGAGCTTAGAAGCACTGTGGAGTCATTAACCAAAGAGTTAGCATCTTTAGAGAAAAAGCGTCAGGAATCTATGGAGTATATTGAGCAGCAGGAGACCTTATTAACAGAATTAACGGAGCTTGCAGCCAAAAAGAGGGCGATAGAGTTCTCGCTTGAATCACTGAACAGCACGCAAGAGGAGTTAACATCTAAGTTAGAAGCTGAAAAAACAAAAAACAAAGAGAAGAAAGTTGAGACAGAAAATCTGAAAATAGAGTTGAAGGATTTTATCAATGAGATAGGCGCTCTAAATCGTGAAAAAGCGAGAATCGAGTTAATTATCAGAGACAACGAGGGGGTCTTTAAAGGGATTAAGTCGTATTTTCAGGAAAATAAGTACATAGAGGCTGAAATAGAGACGATGGAAAAGCTGTTTGAAGAAACTATAAACATATTGAGGATATAACTATGGGGAAGTTCGTGGAACAGGACATAACCTATACAAAAGAGGATATTCATCGGCTGATAGGGATTTTTGGCGAAAATGTTGTGCATAAAATGCGTAAGGCTAACTTAGAAGCCGAGATACATGAAATTACCAAAGAACTGGACTACTATAACGAGCGAATTGAAAGAGCAGAACTTAAAAACAAAGAAACCGTGAAATCCCTGAAAGAGCACGACAGGCTTTCCACGGAGATGAATGACCAAATTGCACATCTTACCAAAGAAAAAGAGCACTTAGACAGAGAGATAGAAAAGTTTTCTAATATTGAACAGAAGGCCGCTGAGCTGATAGACCGTGATGCTATGATTTTTAATCTTAAGAAAGAGGTCAGCATATCTGAGGGCAAAGCGAAACATCTTAAGCAGACACACGAAAAAATATCTGCTGAGAAAACCCGTACTGAAAATATACTTACAGAGACCCAAAAGAGGCTTGATAGTCTTTCTGCTGAGACAACACAATTACGTGAAACTCTTGCCTTTCAAAAATCCGTAATACCGACTTATGAGAATATGAAAGAACTACAACGGTATAAGGATGAGGCACAAAGAGCGACAACTGAAATTCAAAAAGCAGCCGACACGGCTATTAAAGAAATAACAAAAAGCGCTGAGATACTTTCAGCACGGACAGTAGTACGTGATAAAGCTGAGCAAGGGCGCATAAACTTTACTACAAAGAAAGAAAAACTCCAACAGGAGATAGCTGAGATAACCGGCTATGAAACTATAGAGGAGTTACAAAAGGCGGTTGCAGAACTCCTGTCAAATAAGGATTCAATGACAGAAGGAATATCGGCACTTGAGAGCAAAAAGGCTGAAGAGGAAGAGAAAATTGAGAAAACCGAACTTCAGATAAAACAATACGGTATGGTAGGCTCTGATTATGAAAAAACCGTAAACGAACATAACGCAAAACAGGAGGAGCTTAGGATTTTTAAAGAGGAGGTCTCTCTCAGGGAGCTTGAAATAGGAGTAACAGAGCGGCTGACAGAGTTTAGTGTGCCTATAGAGGAATTTTTGCAGCTTAACCATAAGGCTCTGAAATCCATAGCGGATAAGTATGAGAGTTGTCTTTTAGATATAAAAAATATTTTTGGCGAGTTATTATAGCCTTGAAAAATACGATACTAAAATTAGCAGCGGTTATTGTGCTCATCATGCTTATCACGGGCTGTGCAAAGGTGCTTGTGGTGCCTCAACACCTGACGCTTGACGGATTTTTGGATGTGCTTAAGGTAGTGGTAGTTGGGGTTTTTGTGGGATTTTTAGGCACAATGATAGGGGCTGGCGGCGGATTTTTACTGGTGCCGATTCTGTTGATTTTTTATAAGTTTACGCCACAGCACGCAATAGGTACTTCTACTGCGGTGGTGTTTTTAAATGCGCTTTCCGGTACGTTTTCCTATATAGATCAAAAACGAATAGATTACGAACTTGGAGTGAAGTTTTCAGTGATAGCGGTTGTGGGTGTGATAATAGGAGCGTTTCTGACACAAGCGTTGAATTTTCTTGTGTTTTCTGTAATATTTTCTGTTTTATTAATAGCGCTTTCCTACAGTATGATATTTATGGAGGATTTTTCGCTGATTTGTGAAAAAAACCTGGAGCGTCCCAAAAAACGAGTGCTTTACGACTCATATGGGCAAACGCACACGTATGCGCCGGATCTTTCGGTCGGGTTTGGGGGAAGTTTTATAGTAGGTATTCTTTCGGGGCTTTTGGGAATAGGCGGAGGCCTTCTGCACGTGCCGCTGATGGGCTTTATTGGCATACCGATACACGTTGCTGCCGCTACCAGTCACTTCATTATAGTGATAACCAGTTTCTTTGGCGTGCTGGCCTTTATAGGGTTTCACACAATAGACTTTGATTACGCTATATTTATAGGAGTTGGAACGATACTGGGCGCTCTTTTTGGCGCAAAGGCTGCAAAACGCACCAATGGTGAAGTTATAAAAAAGATTATAGCTTTTCTGTTAATTTTCATGGCGTTGAAACTGTTATTGAATCTCAGGTAAGGGAGGTATATACTAAATGGAAGATAAATCAACAAAAGGGAAATCATCTGTGCTTAATGGGTTTGCAAGGGCGTTAAACGCAAGCGGCTCTGCTATTTTAAACATGTACGATACAACGGCAGACCTTGTCTCAAAAGCGGCAAACTCTGTGGTAAACATAACGCCCAAAATGCCGAGTCTGCCAAAGTTTCCGGACAATATGTTCTCTTCTCTGAGACTTACAAAGCCGGGTGAGAAAAAGAGCCTTGACGCCAAAATTAAAGATTATGAAGGTAAAGTAAAGAAACTCTACGCTGAGGTCGGGAGACTTAGTGCTGAGGGAGAGGATGCCGAATCGGAAAGCATAGGAGCGATTGTCAGACAGGTTAAAGACTACGAACGTGAGATAGAGCGGTTAAAAGTCAGACAGGCAGAGCTCAAAGAGCTTGAAAACCAGGAAGAGGCGCAGAGACACCAATCAAAATCTGCAACCAGCTCGTTAAATAAAAAGGGCAAACCGGATGAGAGTAAAGTATCGGCCTCCGTAGAGGCAGCCATACAGCGTGCAATAAGGAGCAAGGAGTTTTTAACGGACTCTGAGCGTGAGATATTTGCTAAAATTGCCGGAGACATTCTTGACTCTGAGATGGAAATAAAGATAATGGCGGTGTCTGAGCTTGGACGCTTCGGGTTTAAGGCAGCCGTGCCAATACTGATAGAGGCTGCAGGCTACAAAAATCCATACTTGATTTCAGACATAATAAATGCGCTTATAAATCTTGACGACATTTCTGCTATCCCGTTTTTAAAAGAGGCTGCGAGGTTTTCAAATTTCAGAGTGAGAGTGGGAGCTTTGCGGGGGCTTTACAAGCTTGCCGGAGACGATGCTGCAATTCCGGTGCTGCTAAATGCGCTTAAGGATGAGCACCAGGAGGTCAGAAAAACAGCGGCAACATTCCTTGGCTGGAAAGACTCCTCAGACACTGTTCCTGCCCTTGTACAAGCGCTTCACGACAGAGATGAGGGAGTCAAAAAGGCGGCCATAACAGCCCTTTCAACGATAAAAGACAAGGCTGCCGTCTCACCCCTTATTCGCACACTTACCGATGAATCACGCGATATACGGGAAAAGGCTCTTGAGGCAATAAAGGCCATAACTGGCGAATATGTGGCCTTTAACCTTGACCTCACAGGGGATGTGCTTTCCTCTGAGATAGATAAGTTAAGGAGATGGTGGCAGGGGGTAAAGACAGTTGAGTTATCCCCGTTAGTGGCCGAATCGGTTTCTGCTGGTGCTTCAGTGCAAGCTGCCGAGCAATCAGAGACCTCAGAAGAGGGCATGTAGGATGGATATGGATGAAGAGAACTACGACATAATGTCTGATGACGGTTATTTCAGCTCTGAGAGTATTCGGGATGCAGCAATAGCGAAAATCCTTGAGAATCAGGAGGAGCTAAACGCTTATTCGGAAAGCCTCGGCAGTGAGAAGAAAGAACTTGCTAAAGAGGTGGAAACTCTCGAAGAAGAGAACTACAATATGGAAAAGGAAATCAAAAAACTTGAATATGAGGTTTTCGTAAAAGAAAAAGAGGCTAAAAAGTACGACGAGAAGATTAAAGCGATAAAGAGGAAAAACCTGCCACCGCTTTCTGAGGAAAACAGACTAGCTTCTGAAATAAAGTTCTTAGAGTCAGAAAAGGTTAAGTTGATGGAAAAGTACAATACGTTATCGGATAAACTCAACAAAGAGATAAACGACATAGGCGCAAGCCTCATAGAGCTTGATTTTACGAAAGGTGAGATTGAGACTTTCAAAGATAAGACAGAAGAGACAGAACAAAAGATTTCAAGCAAGCACAAAGACCTGGAGTTTCTACACGAACGGCTTAAGTGGACTGCCGACGCATTGCAAGGTCTTCACTCAGGGATAAGGACAGTGGAGAGAAATTTTAAAATAAAATATTATAAAAGGTGAAACCATGGAGAACTTATACTTGTCAGAGGAGCCAGAGCAGAGGAGCGAAACAGATGCCCACAGTAATGATGTAACTGTTGAAAATGGCGGGGACGCTTTAATGAGTCCGGTAGCAAAGAGATTTTTTAAGACGAAAGAGTTAAACATATTCAAACTGCTTAATGAAGACACAGCCTCACCTAACATAGGGAACACGGTAAAGGAAATAGTGGTCTCTTTGGTAAAAATGGAGGCAGAGTTAAACGAGGTGCTTTCTATAAATTCGGCACTGGTGCGGGATATTGAAAGCGCAAAAGGTGTAATATCAGAGCTCAGGCTTGAAAAAGCGGAGCGTGAGGCGCTGATAGAGCAAATGCGTGAGGAAATTCCGGCAAAGAGTCAGTTGATGGCCGAAGTTGAGTATATGGTTAATGAAAGAAACGCAGCACAGGCTTCAATTCATGACCTAAAAGTGAAAACTGAAAGAGCTGTGAAAGAGCTTGAATTAGCAAAGATGCAGATTTCAGAGCTTGAGAGCGAAAAGGCTGACCTTGTTGGCGACATTGGATTTTTAGAGTCAAAGCTGGAAAGATTTGCCGGTAAGTTAGAGTTCTCAGTGCGCCGTGTGAATGTTTTGGAGGGCGAGAGGGTCATCAATCTGGGCAAAATAGCTGATTTGCAAAAGAAATACCGAGACTGCGTGGATGCAAAGTTTGCTGGCTACGATGACAGGGTTAGGTGAGAGAGATATGGACGAACTGATGGATGATATGTATTCCGAAAAGAGTGTGTTTGAAGAGGTTCATGAACTTATAGACGAGCTAAAGATTCTTGCTAAAAGTAAAGAAGAGCTAACTAAAGCAAACGCTGCTTTAAAAGAAAGGCTTAGAACGCTTACCGGACAGACCGAGGGACTTGAAGTTATCATAAAAAGGACAAAAGAGGAGTTTGAGCGTGAGCAATCCAGGGTGGAGGGTTATGGCAGTGCTATAGATGATTTACACAGCAAAAAGGATCGCATTATTGAGGAGATAAACCGTTATAAGGGAAATATAAAAATAGTGGAAGAGGATTTACAAAACACTGTTGGCGTTAAAAACCATCTCAGGGATGAGCTTTCTCAGGTAAGGGATGACAAGGAAATAGTGGTTGCAAAGTTTAATGAAATCCAGAATGCTTTAAACTCAATTGAAAGAAAAAAGAAACTCATCATGCCAAAGTTTACCGACTACGATGTTATTTTAAAACAGGTACATAAGGCTTTTAAAGAGGTGGAAAGTAAAGTTTCATTATCTAAAATAATGCACAACTATCATATAGACTGAAATTTATTAATTATTTTATAAAGGGTTGTGGCGCTGGTTGATAAATACAGGGCTTAAAGTTTATACTGTAAATTACGCAGGGGGGAGAAAATTGGCGGAGTCCTCCGGCTGAAACCGTGGTTTTGGCGGATGATTAATTGACCCTGTAGTTTCTATTGTTGGAGCATAAAAATGCAAAAGAGGGTGGTTCTTACTGCAATAGTTGCAGTGTCGTTAGTATTAGTTGTGTCAGTTGTGGTTGCCTCTGTTAGTGCTACCAATCCTAAGAAAGCTCCTTTTGAATTAAACGATGTAAAGGTCAGAGATTTTGCTAAAGTGGCTGCTGTAGTGGTCTCTAACGAAACTGATGTTCCGTTAAAAAAGGAAAACGTCAGTATTACCGTAGATGACCAAACAATTGGTGATTTTTCAATAACATCGGTTAACGATGAGTCCACGTCGCTTATTTTGGCAATAGATGTTAGCAGAAGCATGAACGGGATTCCTATTGCAAATGCAAAAAAATACGCATCCTACCTGCTGACTCCTTTTACCGACGGTAACTATGTGACACTTTTGACTTTTGGTAACTATATAAAAATTATTGAGAATCTTTCTGATGATAAATCTGTTCTCACAAGTAAAATAGATTCACTGACATCTCTTGAGAAAAAAACACTGCTTTATAGCGGCATTTCAGAGGGAATTAAATTAGCCGAAAAATCTAAAACGACAAAGACATCTATGCTTGTTATTACTGATGCTAAAGATGAAGATAGTGATATACCGATTGAGACTCTCATGAAAGAAATCAAAAAACCTCATATTCCTATAAATGTGATGATTTTTGGCAACAGCCGGCATTACTTTGAGCCCCTTGACAACATTACAAAACTGACAAAAGGCACTTTGCTGGTAAATCCCGGCTTTGAGGAGATTCAGACTCTTTCGCGAACTATTTTCATTCCTAAGCGGATTAAATATTTGATAGATTACAACTACTCAGGGCCAACTGGTAAACACGTGTGTCTTATTAAATTGAAGCATCAGGGACAGGACATCGAGTTAAAGAAAGAATTTATAATACCTGCAGCTAATGTCCAGTCACCTGAGAGCATACCTCATGCCGCTGTTGAGTCTAAACCCAAAGAAGAGACTGTTGTTGAGTCGTCATTAAAGACATCTGTGCAAAGCAATCAGTGGCTGCTTTTGCTGTTAATTGTGGTGTTATTGTTTGTAATAGTGATTATATTGCTGCTACGGAAAGGTGGGAAATCTGACGATACCTCTGTTACACAAGCCGTCAAAGCCTTACAGGATGAGCTTAAAAAGGTCACTGCCGGAGTTGCTGAAATAAAGAGAGCGGAATTGGTAATAACAGATAACGAGGGAGTTGAGTCATTTATTCATGGCTTATTGGGAGAATTTGTTGAGGGTATTCAGGAGAATATAAAAAACATTCTGAGAAGACTTGAAATGGAAACAAAAAATGCTATCTCTAATGTCAGAGAGACTAAGAGTCAGGAGTATGCGGCTTTACAGCAAGATATAGCAGCCATCACTAATGCTGTAGGCACAGGTGCAGGGGCTTTTGAAAAGATTTCTGATGGAATAAGAGAGTCACTTAAAGATGGCCTAACAGATAACGCTGGTAAAACTCATGCTAGGGTTAAAGAAACTTTTCTTGAGATAATTGCAGAATTAAAAAATACGCTTACGGGTGACTTTGCCTCTAAACTTGGAACTTTTACAGGAGCAATTGCTACGAAGGAAATGATGAAAGATTTTGAGAAGCGGCTAGAGGCGGTTTCCTTATTTATAACCGGAATACCGCCTATGAGGAATACTTTTGAAAAGCACCAACTTGATATAGAGGGAAAATTGTCACACCTTGAAACTACGATTTCCGAACTTAAACAAAACATACAAAAGGCTGGACATGAAATAACTGTACAAGAGAAAATAGATTACGAAAAAATCGCTGATACTAACAAGGAAATGATGAAAGATTTTGAGAAGCGGCTAGAGGCAGTGTCGGCGTTTATAACCGGAATCCCACCTATGAGAAACGCCTTTGTGCAGCATCAAAGCGATATAGAGGGTATGTTTTTGAGCCTTGCAGAACAGCTCTCTGAGCTTAAACAAGGCTCACAAAAAACCGACAGAGAAGCGATAGATTTTGAAAAGATAGATTATGAAAAGATAACCGATGCCACAAAAGAAACATTGAAAGACTTTGAAAAGAGGCTTGAGGCGGTATCGGCGTTTATCTCAGGAATTCCGCCTATGAGGAACGCTTTTGTTCAGCATCAGAGCGATATAGAAGCCAAACTATCAACACTTTCAGAGCAGCTCTCTGAGCTTAAACAAGGTGCACAAAAAACAGACTATGAAGCTATTGATTATGAGAAGATAGATTACGAAAAAATCGCTGATACCAATAAGGAAACGATAAAAGACTTTGAAAAGAGGCTTGAGGCAGTGTCGGCGTTTATCTCAGGAATTCCGCCAATGAGGAACGCTTTTGTACAGCACCAAAGTGATATAGAAGCCAAACTATCAACTCTTGCTGAGCAGCTCTCTGAGCTTAAACAAAGCACTCAAAAAACCGACCATGAAGCTATTGATTATGAAAAAATAGACTATGAAAAAATCACCGATGCCACAAAAGAAACCCTTAAGGATTTCGACAAGCGGCTGGAGGCAGTATCAACGTTTATCTCAGGAATTCCGCCAATGAGGAACGCTTTTGTACAGCACCAAAGTGATATAGAAGCCAAACTTTCAACACTTGCAGAGCAGCTCTCTGAGCTTAAACAAGGCGCACAAAAAACCGAGCATGAAGCTATTGATTATGAGAAGATAGACTACGAAAAAATCACCGATGCCACAAAAGAAACCCTTAAGGATTTTGAAAAGCGGCTTGAGGCAGTGTCGGCGTTTATCTCAGGAATTCCGCCTATGAGGAACGCTTTTGTACAGCACCAAAGCGATATAGAGGCCAAACTTTCAACACTTGCAGAGCAGCTCTCTGAGCTTAAACAGAGTACACAAAAAACAGACCATGAAGCTATTGATTATGAGAAGATAGACTACGAAAAAATCACCGATGCCACAAAAGAAACACTTAAGGATTTTGAAAAGCGGCTGGATGATGTATCTTCATTTATAGCCGGAATTCCACCAATGAGGAACGCTTTTGTACAGCACCAGAGTGATATTGAAGAAAAACTATCCGGGCTTTCAGCGGAAATGGCAATATTTAAAGATGCACTTGTAAATGTTATAAGGCTTCTGGGCTCAATACAGACACAGGGGAAGTAGTGGAAAAACATGAATAGCA
>JADFYB010000302.1 GCA_015233245.1 Nitrospirota bacterium
GTGCCGCCGTCTTTAGAGGGCGAGGCACGTGCTCTCCTTATGAATGATGTAACCTCAACAGGAGCCACCAACACGTGGAAAGGTACCTCAGAGCTTCTGGTTGTGTCCTGGTTGGGATAAGGGAGGTTTAAATGTATATAACGGCAACGGACATATATGCGGTAATTAAAGAGGCGGCAGCCATTGAGTTAACGGATGACGAAAACACAGGGTCAGTTAATGTTGACTTTGTAAATTCTGCGATAACCAAGTCTGACGGAGTTATTGACAGCTATCTGGCAACGCGGTATAAACTGCCGCTTTCAATAGTGCCGGATGTCATTAAGTCCGTTGCCGTTACACTTACCGTGTATAACCTGTATCAACGTTCCTCGTTAGAAGTTGATGAAAAGACCAAAAAAGCCTATACCGATGCCGTCTCTTTACTAAAAGACATCTCAAAAGGCGCTGCTTCATTAGGCCTGCAAGAGACATCGGCAGGACTGGCACAGTCAAATAAAACAACAAACGGCAGGGTGTTTACCATTGATAAGCTGAGGAGCTATTAATGTTAAAGATAGAAGAAATGGAAACCCTGATAACAGACACACTCTGTCAGGTCAGCGGCCTTGCCACTGTTGATATACACGTAGGTAACATTGAAGATGCACTCACAGGCAGCATGAAATTACCGGCAGCACTTTTGGTTTACGGCGGAGCTAAGGCAAAGTTACAGACAGAGGGAGGCATGGAACTTTTGTATGAAGTTGACTTTAGATTCACTGTCTTTATTATAGCTAAAAGTTCAAAAGACAAAAAAGTGACCGGTGTAGGGGTTAATACGCTGCTTGAAGACGTAAGAGGAGTTTTAAACGGGTTACAACAAGGCTCAGCCTCTTTGATTTGGGAGGGAGAGAGCCTTGTCGTTATGACTAAAACAGGAATTGCAGTGTACTCCCAGCACTATAGATGCAGAGAGGCGCTGACAACAAAGAGGGGTCAGCGACCCCCGGCATAAAGGAGTAACGCTTAATGAAAAAAATAACACAAATAGTCTTAATATTAGTGATTTTGGCACTGGCAACCATATCCTTTGCCGATACTTTTACCCTGTTTGAAAAGTCTGCAACAGGTGCGGCAGCAGCTCAGGCGTTAATCAAACCACTGAAAGACTGGACATGTCAGGTAACAACAAGCAAAGTGGCAGATAACGCAACAGTTGCCCTTGAGGGCAGTGTAACCGGTGAGTATTTTGGCAAGATGGTTAACTACGACTTAACCATCTCAGATCTTAGTGAAAAAACCGCCTTTTTTAGCGTTACAGGCATACCGGTTAAGTATGTCAGGGGTAATCTGTTAAATAACCCTGATAATGCAACCGTCAAAATGTCCTGTATCGGTACTGAATAACAGGAGAGAACGATGAAAAAGATAATAACGTTTATCGTATTGTCAACATTATTTACAACCTCAGTATATGCGTGGCAAGTTAATGGGGGCTGGGGAGGGGTTACATCATATAGCAGCAGTGGCGGTGGCGGCAATACCTACAATTATAGTTATTTTAGTGATGGAGAGAGTCTTACCACCGACAATATAACAGAAGGCAGCAATAAATTGTTTTTTACAAACGGCAGAGCACGAGCAGTTTTATCAGCAGGCACAGGGATAGGGTACGATTCAGGCACCGGTATTATAACGGCTACTGGCGGTATCGGGACATGGGGCAGCATCACCGGAAATATAACAACACAGAATGACTTAGCCCCATGGTTCAGAGATAGATTTGTGCAATATTATAATCTGCAGACTTTGGATAATGTTACTGATGTTGTTATCACAAATCCAACAAACGGACAGGTTCTGACATATAGTTCTGGCAATTGGATAAATTCTACACCATCTGGTGCAGGGGCAGTTACATGGGGCAGTATCTCAGGGACATTAAGCACACAGGCAGATTTATATAGTCAACTCATACAACCAGGAGCTATAACTAAGGTTCTATTCGGTGACAAAACGTGGCAATATCTTTATTATGACAATATCACGGGGGGCGGTAGTCTCTCGGCTAAGGATATTACCTTTACAGGAGCATTGTCACATTCTACAACTAATGGTATCGCCTATTTTTATGGCAATAAGTTATACACAGAGAATTTAGTTACCGATAATGTCACAGAAGGATTTAATAAGTATTGGCACGATGCCTCTGTATTTTCAGCGATAACAGGCAAGCTCTACTACGACAATATCACAGATAGCTCAACGGTACATCCTTTCACCGATACATACCGGAACTATCTTAACCAGAGTGTTGCAAACACGGCCAGCCCTACATTTGCAGGGCTAACTACTAATTCCTTTACTACCGGCACTCTGTATGCCTCTGCACCAGTAACTTTTGCGGGAAGTATTACAACTCCGCTTTCAGGTTATATGAAAGCCACACCTTCAGG
>JADFYB010000082.1 GCA_015233245.1 Nitrospirota bacterium
CCATCGGAGACGGTATGGTAACTCAGATACCGGCCCTGTTAATATCCACAGCGGCAGGTATAGTGGTCAGCCGTGCCGGTAAAGAATCCGACATGGGCCAGGATATTACAGGCCAGATATTTATAAATCCCAAGACTCTTTTTACAACCTCCGGTGTTTTGTTTGTTTTTGCAATAATCCCAGGCCTGCCCCACGTACCGTTTTTATTGATAGCCGCGGCGGCTTCAGGCCTTGCTTACCTTTTGACGTTAAAGACAAAAGAGGAGGAACTTGCGGAAAAAACAGCAGAGGTGCCTCAGGAGGAGGCCAAGCCTGAGACTTTTATAGAAATAGATCCGCTCACTCTTGAAATCGGCTATGGCCTGATACCTTTAGTTGAGGAGCAGCGCGGTGAACTTCTTGGTAAGATAAAGGCAATGAGACGGCAGCTTGCTAAAGACATAGGATTTGTTATTCCCCCAGTCCACATACGCGACAACCTGCAGTTGCGCCCCCATGAGTACAGCTTTATTATAAGGGGCATAGAGGCAGCAAGAAACGAGGTTATGATGAACTACTGGCTGGCAGTTGCCTCAGACGATGTGGAGCGAATAGACGGCATACCATCTAAAGAGCCGGCCTTTGGCCTTCCTGCTTACTGGATAGAAGAGGTTAACGTAGAAAACGCACAGGTTCTTGGCTACATGGTAGTGGATACACCGACTGTTATTGCCACTCATTTGACTGAATTAATAAGAAAACACTGTTGGGAGCTCCTCTCCAGAACTGAGGTACAGAACATGCTTGACAACGTAACACGTACGTATCCAAAGATAGTGGAGGAGCTGGTGCCTGCCCTTATGACCCTTGGAGGCATTCAGAGAGTGCTGCAAAATCTTCTTAGGGAGCGTGTGCCGATTAACGACATAGTGACCGTGCTTGAGACAATACTGGATTATGCTCCAAACGTAAAAGACCCTGATATGCTGGCCGAGTACGTACGACAGGCCCTTGGCAGACACATTAGCAAGCAGTATGCCATGCAGGACGGCTCTGTGCCGGTCTTTACCTTAGATCCGCGCTTTGAGTCCTCAATCGGCAGGAGTGTGCAAACGGGTGAATCAATTAATCCTGACATTATAAACAGGCTTGTTAAAGGAGTGGAAAAACTTATGGACAAGGATAATTTAAGGGGAGTTCAGCCGATAATCCTGTGTTCATCTCATATACGAAGGTTCTTAAAACGTCTGCTTGAGAAGTTTGTACCTGCCGTAGTGGTTCTTTCTAATGCTGAGATTTCCTCGGCAAGGCTTTATACATTAGGAGTGATCAGATATGAAGATTAAAAAATTTCAGGCAAGGACCTTTGCTGAGGCTCTTTCTATGGTCAAGAAGGAATTAAGTGAGGACGCTATAATTCTGTCAACAGAGGAGCTTAAGGGAGCAAATCCCTGCGTGGAGGTAACTGCCGCAGTTGACTATGACTCGCCTAAAGCCGGAACCTATGACACACGGGCAGTAAGACTCAAAAATGATCTTAATATTTTGGAAAAAATACGGAGTTTTAGCAAAGAAGGCACCTCACATTCTGCAAAAGCCTCTAAGGATGACAAAAAAGGCGCAAAGGATAAGACTCAGCAAAGGCATGAGGCAGTTCCTGATGTGGCAGAGAGTGTTGTTAATAAGGCAGCGCCAGTTGTTGAGAGGGCAGAAAAGACGCTGGTTGCCAATACTAAACCGGCAGTGCATAAACCTGTTGAAACCAATCCTGAGCCAGTAAACCACATAACCGAACCGGCTTTTACACGAAGAGAGTTAGAGCATTTTCTTAATAAAATGACAGTTAAGGTACAAAGCGAGATTGAGTATTTAAGAGACAGCATAGAGGATATGAAAAACCTGGGGTTTGAAATGTCCCTGCCGCCAAAGAAAAGAATGCTCCTCTATTATCTGAAAGACAGGGCAATACGTGAGGAGTACGCTGTGCTTTTATGTGAAAAGGCAAACGACGTGCAAGACCTGCCCTCTTTGCTTATGTCTAACATAAAAATAAAGGACAAGCACACAGACAGGAAGGCAATAATGCTGATAGGGCCAACCGGTGTGGGTAAGACAACGACGATAGCCAAACTTGCGGCAAATTCAATACGTGAGGGTAAAAGAACAGCCATAATTAATCTTGACACATACCGGATAGGTGCTGTGGAGCAGGTGCGGATTTATGCCCGTATAATGGGAATACCCCTTGCTGTGGCCTCAACCCCGGCAGAGTTAAAAAACACGCTCTTGAGATTTGCAGACACAAAAGACATAATATACATAGATACGACAGGAAGGAGCCCGATGGATGAGGCGTACATGGATGACATGGCAGAGATATGTCTTTCGGATTTACCCATAGAGGTGCATCTGCTAATGAGTGCCAACAGTGACGATGAGTTTATGACTGAGGCGTACCGTTACTACAGAAGGCTGCCGATAAATTACCTTGGCTACACGAAGGTGGATGAGGCAGTACGCTATGGCTCAGTGTATAATATGGCGTTAACGTATCAAAAGCCGATAGCCTATATCACGACAGGCCAAAAGGTGCCGGATGATATAGAGTTTGCAGGGATGGAAAGGATTGCTGATTTAGTGTTAAAAAAGGAGTTTTATAAATGTTAAGAGGCGGCGTAGGAGGCGGTAGAGAAAAACACATCCGTACGATAGCCATGGCAAGTGGAAAGGGCGGAGTGGGAAAGACCAATATAGTTGCAAATCTTGCAATAGCTATGAAAAAACTGGGGCATGAGGTACTGATTCTTGATGCCGATTTGGGACTAAGTAATATAGATGTTCTTTTACATCTTGCCCCAAAGTACAATATGCAAAATGTGCTAAACGGTGAGATGGGACTTGCTGACATAATCGTGGAGGGACCTAACGGAATAAAGATTCTGCCTGCCTCCTCCGGAGTTCAGGAGTTAACCGTATTGGATGAATTTCAGAGGCTAAAACTGCTTGACGAATTTGAGAGTTTTAATAGTAATGTGGATGTCATGCTGATAGATACGGCAGCAGGCATATCGGAAAATGTGGCTTTTTTTTGTATAGCTGCCCAGGAAATCATAATTCTGGCAACACCTGAGCCAACTGCTATGACTGATGCGTATGCACTTATGAAGGTGCTCTACACCCGGTATCAGGAAAAGGAGTTCAGCGTGCTGGTAAATAATGTACAAGGAGAGGAGGAGGGCAGAGAGGTATTTAAACGGCTGGCCACAGCGGCTGATAAGTTTTTAAATGTTTCTCTTGATTACTTAGGCTATATCCCCTACGATGCAGCCGTGCCGGCTGCTGTGCGGCAACAAAGAGCCTTTCTTGAAGTAAACCCTGCAGGGAAAGCTTCTAAAAAGGTAACCGACCTTGCTTATAAGCTGATGAGCAGAACCAAACACAGAGTTAAAGGTTCGCTGCAATTTTTTATTGGCAATTTACTTTCCGCTACCTCTGAGGAAAATGTATAATATGAGACGGTGAACGTGAAAAAATATAAATCAGAACTTAGCGATGAACAGAAAGAAGAGATTATAAAAGAGTTTCTTCCTTTCATAAAATATACGGCTTACAGATTATCAAGCCGTATGCCGCCACAGTTGACCACTGACGACCTTATAAGCGTGGGCGTCATGGGTTTACTGGACTCTATTGATAATTACGATGCAAACAGAGCAAAGCTAAAAACCTTTGCCGAGTTCAGGATAAAGGGCGCCATGCTGGATGAAATCCGTACCTTTGACACAGCGCCGCGCTCGCTTAAGGAAAAGGTTAACGAATTAAAATCCGTGCATTCCAAGCTTGAAAAATCACTGGGCAGAGCTCCTGAGGATGTGGAAATTGCAAATGAGTTAAATATAAGCGTGGATGACTACTATAAAATATTAAAAGATGCAAACTCAGTGATAACTCTCCGTTTTGAAGACTTTAGCAGTAAGACATCAGACGGCGAGGATATGAATGTCATGGAAAACATACCAGATATCTCAGGCCGTGATGTGCTTACTAAACTTGTGGATGAATCTCAAAAGAGGATTCTTGCAGGCCACATAGCATCCTTGCCTGATAAGGAGAAACTGGTGCTTTCTTTGTACTATTGGGATGAGTTAACAATGAAAGAAATAGGGAAAGTGTTAAGTCTTTCAGAGGGACGAGTGTGCCAGCTTCACTCTCAGGCAGTCCTTAGGCTTAAATCCAAACTAAGCGCAGAACCTTTACGGTAGCCTGATAAAGGGATCACTTGTGATAGCTGCTGTTATGAAACCTGCCCTTAGGTCAATCAGAAAATATATTACAACGCTATTTATATGGGTTTTAAAGATAATATTCAAATTCAGAATATTTGTTAAAGGTGAGTTTATAGACTTAGCCCTCAGAGATGGGTTGTTTAGCCAGGATGAGTTAAAAGAAATAGCAATTTCTTATTTACCAAAGCTATTTAGTATCGAAAAGTTAAAGGCAATAACCCTTTCTTATTTAATGAATATATTGAGCACTGCTGAGCTTAAGGAACTCATTCGTCATCATGGTGACGGCTTTCACACTGCCGAGGCAATTCAATTTGAAATTCAAAAAGGTACATTCAGCCTTATTAATCTAATTAAGGAAATTATAAACAGTGGTCTTTTTAATGCAGGAGATGTTTTAAGTGCAACTATAGACACAGCAACTCTTTCTTTTATAGAGGTGGTTCAAATTTGTTTACAAAAGAATTATTTTGAAATAAGGGAGTTATACTCTGCCCTATACATATTTGGTGATGGGATAGAGATAGGGGCGCTGAATAAACCCCTTAAAGTTCCCGCCTCTGCAAGAGTGTCATATGTGGACAGGATTCCAAATGAAACACTAGAAGAACATTATTCCGACATTGATTCATTCCTAAAGGTTGACATAATTGATAATGGAGAGAAACTTTCTACAATAGCAGACCTTTCACAGGATTTTGTAATAGCAAACCATTTTCTTGAGCACTGCGAAAATGTGATAGAGGCATTAAATAACATGCTGAGAGTTTTAAAGATCAAGGGTATTTTGTATTTTGCCGTGCCAGACAAGCGTTACACATTTGACAAAGACCGCCAAACCACTGATTTTGAACATCTGCTCAGGGACTTTCGCGAGGGGACAGAAACTAGCAGGGAAACACACTTTAGAGACTGGGCTGAACATGTTGATAAGTTTAAAAAAGAGGAGGATATAAGCCGCTGGAGCGCAGAGCTTATGGCAAAGGGCTATAGTATACATTTTCATGTATGGAGCCAGGCAGAGATTTTAGAGATGCTTACATCGTATAAGACAATAGCAACATATGATTTTGAAATGATAACAGTGACTGCCCGTAATGGTGAGATTATCATAATTTTAGAGCGAGGAGAGGTACGAACATGAAAAAGCAAACTATGGTGACTTTTTTTATAATGATTTTTTCATCAGTATTAATTCCAACTCATAGCAATTGTGGGGCAGAGGAGTTGTATTTGCGGCAAGGGCCGACAACGGCAGCAACCTCTGACAGTAAAACAAGCACCACTGAAAACATTTTCAGACTGCAAAGATCCTCCCAGTTCAGGACGCCGGGAGAACTTCGCAATCAGGTTGATTTTTGGAAAAAGATATTTACAAGCGTAAGCAATCACCAGGCTGTTATTCATGACAAAAGAGCAATGGGCGTCATATATGAAACCATTGAGTTAACAGACAATGAGAGTAAGGACAAAAAAATGAGAGCATTTGCCGTATCTCCAGTTTTGAAAAAATACAAGGCTATACTGGAAAGGCTGGATGCGATGCCTCCATATGAGTTGGAAAGACTTACCGGTGAGGACAAACGTGTCTATGATTTACTTTCCAGTAACGGAATAAGAAGCGGTTACAAAGATGCGGCAGACCGGCTCAGGGTTCAGGTGGGGCAGAGCGACCGGTTTAAAAAAGCGTTGAGCCGCAGTACACTGTACATAAAAAACATGGAGGAGGTATTTGCTGAAAGGGGTTTGCCGGTAGAGCTGACACGTCTTCCATTTGTGGAGTCGGCTTTTGACATCAATGCCTACTCGTGGGCAAATGCAGCCGGGCTTTGGCAATTTACCAGATATACGGCCAAAAAGTATATTAAAATTAATAAGTTTGTTGATGAGAGGCTTGATCCTGTGAAGTCAACAACTGCGGCGTCAAAACTCCTCGCTTTCAATTATGGACAACTTCACTCATGGCCACTTGCCATCACGGCATATAATCACGGCTGTTATGGGATGCAACGGGCTGTGGAGAGAACCGCTACCACGGATATCTGCTACATTGTGGATAACTACGACGGCCCGGCTTTTGGTTTTGCCTCCAGGAATTTTTACGCCGAACTTCTGGCTGTTTTAGAGATACTTGACGAGTATGACAAGTACTTCAGTGATGTTGTTTTTCAGCATCCTGAAAACTATGACACTTTGACTCTTACAAGAGCCGTAAAACTCAACCACTTGATTGCAGGCACTTCTGTCACAGCTGATGACATTCAGAGGCTTAATCCGGAGTTATTAAACCCTGTGCTTGACTCTAAACTCCCACTTCCTAAAAACTATACACTGAAAATTCCACAAGGCGCTAAAGAACATCTGATTTCATCCCTTGACTCAGACTTACAATCAGCCGGTAGGAATCCTGACGGTGTTGACTTAACCGAAAGGAAAAGCGTTACTGAAAAACCGGTAAAAGTCTCTCAGGATGCCGCCCCTGCTTATAAAAGACATGTCATACGAAAGGGGCAGACACTTTATTCAATCTCCCGGCTCTACAATATCCCGGTAAATGATATTATGAAAATAAACGACTTGAAAAGCCCTGAAAGCATAAAAGCTGGCCAGGTGATTAAAATCCCTGCTGCGACCTAACTGCTATACAGGGTTCCATACTTTTCAAAATCCCTGCCTGTTGTTATTTTGGTCAATACTGAAGATATTGTTGGCATTTGTAGTGCCCGATCTGGCGGCTACAGCATTAAATGTGGCAGCACCTGCCGGGAATGTAATGTTATAGTTAAAATATAATCCGTTAGCATTACCGGGCTTAAATCCCGTAAGAAAAGCCTGTATATTTGTGACACCGCTTATTGTGGTTGCCGGTGTTGCAGCACAGGTGGAACCGCTTGCCTTGTAGTAACAACCATTTTCGTTATAATACTGCTCAAGAAGCTGCCTAAGTGCAAGAAGATTTTCCTGAGCCTCTACATTTTTGGATTTTTCTCTCTGCCCTAAATAGATAGGTACCGCAATCCCAGCAAGTATTCCCAGTATCAACAAAGTAATAATTAACTCTACGAGTGTAAAACCGCCGCTCTTTGGCACTTGCCTTTTCTCTGTAGCGTTCATATGTATCGCACCTCCTTCTGTTTTCACATGCTCTTGATAATACTAACACAACACAGCTATAATTTTCAAAAATACCATAGATGCCTCTTACAGAGGTCTACACTGCAATCCTTTGTCTGAAATAATGTATAATATTTTGATGTTAGTCAGTATGATATCTATGCTTGTTGTTTTCCCTGTCTTTTTGTTTGTACCAGGGTTTTTGATAATCAGAAAAAGCTCCCTCCCTGAGCCGTTTAAGTTAGTTTTTTC
Source organism: Nitrospirota bacterium (assembly GCA_015233245.1). Lineage (GTDB taxonomy): Bacteria > Nitrospirota > Thermodesulfovibrionia > Thermodesulfovibrionales > Magnetobacteriaceae > Magnetomonas. Next base: position 7,632 of record JADFYB010000082.1, read on the forward strand.
TATCAATTTGTCTGGACTATTAATTTATCTGTGTTCATTTATATTTTACATCTTAAGGTTTGGTTTGAGGTCTTATTTTATAACCTTATTGTCTCTTGTGATAGCTGTCTTTTCAGTAAGGAAAGAACTTATAAAGTTTTTTTCACAGCCCAGCATAAAAATACCTGTTAAACATTATATTTTTTTTCTTCTTTGGCTGCTTATGCTCTCTATGACAATAAAACACTTCTCCGGTGGAAAGTGGAGCGGAGATTGGGAGGAGCACTATCAGAGATCATTGTTTTTTAAAGACTTTTGGCCAATTAATACCGTATTTATCGGTGACTGGCTGCTGCCTGCCAGACCGCCGTTATATAACATATTGTCAGCATTTTTTATGGAACCTGCAGGGGACTCCTTTGCTTATTATCAACTGATAAGCGTTCTCCTTAACAGTCTTGTCTTTTTTGGCGCTTACGCAATATTAATGTGTTTTATGGAGGAGACGGATGATTACAGAACATGTCTTTCAGTTACAATTCTTACCGTATTATTTTGTCTGAATCCATCCATCATACAAAATATAACCTATCCATGGACTAAATCACTAACAAATTTTTTCATTTTGTCATCTTTTGCTTTTAGTTTTTTAGCAATAAGAAAAAAAGAGAACAACCTGCACATGGCATCATATGGAAACATGGGGATTGCTCTTATTACCCATTACTCCTCAGGGCCGTATCTTCTTGGACTATGTCTTATTGATTTTTCCCGCATATTAAAAAAACGTTTAACTATTAAAGCAATTGTTCATAGAGGTTTAGTGTTACTTTTAATAATGTCCTCATGGTTTTCTTTTTCACTTATTCATTATGGAATTAAGGGTACCGTTGGAACCAATTCTACGGTTGCAGAAACCTCTAAACTTTCTTTAAAAGACAACGTGGAAAAAGTATATAAAAACATTGTGAGCTCTTTTGTCCCTTATTTCATCCATTATAGAATAAGATGGAGCTTAGTTCATAAAATTGGCTTTTTAAGAGACTATACTTTTTTTGCCTATCAAGCGAATATTTTGTTTATGATTGGCAGCACTGCATGGGTTGCAGTGTTGTGGTCTTTGATAAGTAAACTCAGAAAAAGGTTTGATGAGGATGTACTAATAATTTCTGTGTTGAGTTTCATACTCATTACGGCAATTGCAGTGCATGGCACTTATGACAAGTATGGAGTGGCACACATCTGTCTGCAGCCTGTGGCAGTGTTGTGTGTAACATTTGTTGCATACAACATGATTGATTACAATATATTCCTTAAAATAATAATAATTATCGGGGTTTTTATTGATGCAATGTTTGGTGTTTTTAGCCATTTCATTATTCAAAATTATGGATGTAATAATGCTATGCCTAAAACAAGCGACAATCAAACCATATTTATGCCAAATATTTTAGACGGTATAAACGATAAAATATCCAGGGGTTACACTTTTTTATCTGATACTGAATATGCCAGTTTTATTGTTTTTGTTTTAATTCTGTCGTCAGCATTTATTGCGTATAGTATTTATAAAATGTACCATCAAATGTTCTGCACTAAGGCAGGATGACTGTTACACCTAAGCAATACATATTGCTTAAGGGAAATGGTATACAAAATAACTATGGGCAACTATCGCAATAGGCTTCATGTTTTTCAGGTACATTCTTTCCAGTCGTTCATAACCCTTAGGCAGGAATTCTTTGCCCAGCATAACTGATGTGATACTGATGGCAAGATACCCCGTTGGTTTGCCATCTTTTACAAGCAGCCGCCGTTTAAAGATTTTTCCATCATCAAAAAGATCTGTCACCGTTGACATCCAACAATGCACGGTCATAGACTCTATTTTGTTTTCCTGAGCCCAAAAGTAAAGGCGTTTGAGATTTTGTCCCCAATCCAGATTAGAGTCAAGCAAATGTTTATAACCATTGTCAGGCCCCCCTGCAATAATATTAAAGTAGGCAGGAAAATACGGATATACACTAACTACAATGAAAAGCTCACAAGCTGCGGCTAAATACAACAGATGCCGTTTAAATCGAAATTGTTGGCGTGACAATATAAGAACAGCCAGAAGAGTTAGCGAGGCAATCATTGGCAGCATATGGCGGATGCCTTTATTATAATTTGAGGTAATATAGATGCAAAAACAAAGGCCGTTGTAAAAGAGTAACATTTTCTCATGTGGCAGAGCATTATTTTTTTCTCGCCAATACAATATTAAGCACAAAGAGAATAAAATTAGCATGACAGGTGTTTCTTTATAAAGTAACACTAAAGGAAAATAATACCACCAGCCTTTATTGTTTCTGATTTCTCCATTGAGATATTGAATTGAGTCTCCTTGTACATCTTTTGATTGAGAAATGTTCGCTATGTATTTGAACCCTACCTTATATAATACCACTGGTCTCAAAAAAATATTTGCTGCTTCAGTTACCTCTGCAGAGTGTATGCCGTTTTCACTATAAAACCCTATCTCTTGCGTATTTATATGCAAAGCAGCCACAAAATAAACCATATAAGCTATCACCCAGGGTATAGTCAAAATCATAGTAAATCTCTTTATAAATATCCTCCTGCTGTCTGGCTTGAGAATCTGTTTAAATTCACTGTACATCATGAAAGCTAAAACAGATAAATAAACAAGTATTCCTGAGATTTTGCTAATGAGTGCTGCCCCCAAAAAGACAGCTGTCAGTACTGTATAGATTGTTTCTTTTTTTTTCAGAAAAATCGCAAATGATACCAATGAAAGTAGTGAAAATATCGTAAGTCCGGCATCGGTAGTTATATAGCGGGCATGTGCCAGAAAGTTTGGCTCAAAGGCAATGAAAAATATTACTAACCATGCAAACACAGGTTGGACTAATTGTTTTAAGAGCATACCTGTAACAAATAAAAAAAATGTATGGAACAAAATAAGTGTCAACCGTCCGGAAAACAAGATAGTATCAAAGTTGTCTTTGTTCATGTAAAAAAATTTGGTTAACCTCTCCCAACCACTGGAGGGATTGTTGGAGACTAAACTTGAGTCGTAGTTGATTTTCTGAAAAATCATTGGAATGGCACCTATCATATTAAATAATGGCGTGTGCTCAATATTTACAGAAAAATTCTGTTCTCTGAGTGCCGCATAACCAGAAAGAAGATGCCCTAGTTCGTCAATAGTAAGACTGTCATCTTTAACACTACCCACAGCAATACAAACAAATGCCACACATAAAACTGACAGCGCCACGAAATATTGAATTTTACTTTTGACTGAATAAAAACCGTCCATAGTTGCCCCTCCTACAGCATTTCCTAACTTTTGTGGTACGTTATCATATAACACTCAGAAAAGTCTATTTGAAGGAGATTTGTTGTTAAATTACGGAGGTTATGCTTTTTTAACACTATTTACCAATACAAAACCTGCCAAAGATAGAATCTAAAATACTGTCAGTAGTTACCAATCCGGTAATTTCTGAGATAGTGTCCAGGGCAGTACGAAGCTCAAAAGCTGCAAGCTCAAGCGGCATACTGTCTGAAAGTAGTGTGGCTACCCGTGCCAGAGCAAAGAGGCATTCATCAATGGCTCTTTTGTGCCTTACGTTTGTTATAAGTACCCCATTTTTTACTTCTGGAGAGTTTCCGGCAGCAATTGAAAAAATCATATCCTTAAGCGCACCGATTCCATCATTGGTCTTAGCCGATATGCGTAAGACGGGAGTGAGTCCGCCACCACCATAAGATTCCGCCAATACAGAGGCATGAAAAGCTGCCTTAAGGTCAGATTTATTAATTAAAGCTATAAGTGTTTTCCCCGTTGTTTTCTCTATAATATAAAAGTCCTCGGAGGTTAACTCAGCACCTCCGTCAAAGACAGCAACTATAACATCTGCGGCCTCTATGGAGTTTAAAGAGCGTTTAATCCCCTCAAGTTCGGCATACTCGGTGCTTTGTCTTATTCCAGCTGTATCTATAACTCTGGCAGGGATTCCGTCAATGTTTAAATACTCCTCTATTGTGTCTCTTGTTGTGCCCGGAGTTTCTGACACTATCGCTCTGTTTTTTTCCAGCAGCGCATTAAGCAAAGAGGATTTACCGACATTTGTGCGTCCCACGATTGCTATAGACATACCCTCGCGGTAAAGCCGTCCTGTTTCATATGTTGAAGATAGTTGTTTCAATTTTTTTTCTATTTCTCCGATATTTATTAGTATTTCTTTCACATCAGACAATTGTGCATCTTCATCGGAAAAATCTATGTGAGCCTCAGTCAGTGCACATACTGTTGTTAAAGCAGATACTATCTCCGTTATTTTCTCCGACACCCCTCCAGAGAGCTGTTCAAGGGCAATTCTGGAACTCTCAGCTGTCTTAGATTTTATAACGTCAAGAACTCCCTCGGCCTGGGATAGATCAATGCGTCCGTTTAAAAATGCCCGCAATGTAAACTCTCCTGGCTCTGCAAGGCGAGCACCAAGGGACAGGGTTATCTCAAGGGTCTTTTTCACAGTGAAATATCCCCCGTGGCAGTGAAACTCCACCACATCCTCCGCAGTATAGCTGTGAGGCGCTCTCATCACGGCTATCAGTACCTCATCCACAGAGCTACCGTCAAGTGGATTGATTACATGCCCCAGAGACATTGTAAAGGCAGGCATTGTTGAGGGTAATTTGTACTTTTTCGATTTAAACATCCCTTGTGATATTACAATGGCATCTTTTCCGCTTATACGTACAATTCCGATACCACCCTCACCGGGCGGTGTTGAGACGGCAGCTATCGTGTCCTGATAAGAATTCATAACTTTTTTGAAGGCATTATAACATTAAAACAGGTGATAATGTTACAATGTTACCTGATGTATATGTATATATCAGATAAAAAAGAGTTGGCAGTTTTTTTTTAATAGAGCCTATGATAAAAAAAATAATTAACATAATTTATTTTATTTAAAAATATTTAAAAATATAGTATAATACTTTGACATTTGATATATTACATCGTGATGTGATTTAATACGACAAACAACAAAAGGAGGGTTTGGAAATGAAGTATGTGCTTTACTTTGTGTTAGTGCTGTCTTTAGTGTTGTCAGTAGCAGGTTTGACCGGATGTAAACAAGCACCGGCTCCGACGCCGGCAGCATCAACGGCACCAGCGCCATCTGCTGAGGCAACTCCAGCAGCATCACCAGCGCCAGCAGCGCCAGCAGCATCGCCTGAGGCAGCAGCACCGGCAGCATCCCCTGCA
>JADFYB010000083.1 GCA_015233245.1 Nitrospirota bacterium
TTTATACGAGAAGCTAAAACTCCACAGTTAGCGTCTGTTATGCAGACCGGTAAGAAACTTGGCATGGTTACTCTCGATGATGCCATCCTTGATCTACTTAATAAGGGGTGGATATCTCCAGAGGATGCCTATGATAAATCAATGGACAAAAAACGGTTTATTCCATTTTTGAAGGAACCGCCGCCGGAATTCTAAATAAAACTTAAGAATGAGGTGATATACTTATGAGAAGAGCTGAGGTTGACTTTATACTTTCAGGGATGTTAGAGAGCGTTGGTAACGTATCTGACCTTAACTTTACCGTTGGCAAACCCCTTCAGGTGGAATCCTCCGGTGTGCTGCTTCCGGTACAGCTTGAAGATATGCCAATAGAGGAACTGACCCCGTTTCAGACTGAAATTTTTGCCATGAACCTGATTAATTCTGACAGACGGCTTACAGAAAATCTCCTTAAACACGGCTCCTGCGATTTGTCTTATTCCCTGCCAGGTAAGGCGCGTTTCAGGGTAAATATTTTTTCCCAAAGAGGCAGCTATTCCATTGTTTTAAGAAAACTTGAGTCAAGAATCCCAACGCTTGCTGATTTAAAAGTGCCCAAGGTGTTAGGGCAGATAGCGGAGGAAAAAAACGGGTTAGTACTAATAACCGGCGCTACAGGAAGCGGTAAATCATCAACGCTTGCTGCCGTGTTAAATATAATTAATGAAAACAAACAGGTTCACGTTCTTACGCTTGAGGACCCGGTTGAGTTTGTTCATCCGCACAAAAAAGCCACATTTAACCAACGGGAAATGGGTTCGGATTTTGATACATTTTCTAATGGACTGAGGGCTGCTCTCAGACAAGCCCCAAAGGTCATACTGGTTGGAGAAATGAGAGACAGAGAGACTGTGGAAATTGGTATGACTGCCGCAGAAACCGGTCATCTTGTGCTTTCCACCCTGCATACGATAGACGCTGGGCAAACAATAAACAGGATTATAGGTATGTTTGATAAAGAGGAGGAGGTTTTAGTCAGGAACCGTCTCTCAGACACAATCAGGTGGATAGTAAGCCAGCGGTTACTGCCAAAAGTGGGCGGAGGCAGGGTTGCAGCCATTGAAATTATGAAAACAAACCTACGTGTAAAGGACACTCTCGTTAATGGTGAGTCGGATGGTAAGACTTTCTATGAAATCATAGATGCCGGTGAGACTTACGGCATGCAGACATTTGACAAGTCCATAGTAAATCTCTTCAGGGTTGGATTGATAACCGAGGAGACGGCGATGGCTTACGCTTCACGTAAGGCTCTTGTAGGCCGCGGCATAGATACGGTAAAGAGCACCAGAGGCGAAAAAACCACAGATATAGAGAATCTGTCACTGGACAGAGAGTATGCCAGGAAGGCTAAGACTAAATAGCATTCCACCTTAGCGGAAATAGAAAGGAGAGACATGTGGCACAACAAAACTACAGGGGAATGGATTTTGAGCAATACACGGAGGGGTTTAAGGACTCACTCGTGTGTGATGATAATCAGAGTAACCTTAAGATCATAAGCGAGACCCTCAGAGATTTGAAATACAATGTGGCCGTATCGCCTGACTTAGAGAATGCCTTTGACCGCATCAGGTATAACCAGTTTGATGTGCTGGTTCTTAATGAGACTTTTGGAGGCGGAGACCCTGAAAAGAACGAGCTGCTTGAAACATTTCAAACTATGCCCGTCAATAATAGAAGACGGATATTTCTTGCCCTTATAGGAAATAACTATAAAACACTTGACAGTATGCCGGCCTATATTAAAAGCGTAAATGTGGTCATAAACGTTAATGACCTGCCAAATTTAAAGGTAATTCTCAGTAAGGCAATATCCGAAAATGACCAGTTTTACAAGGTGTTTAAGGGTATTGTTGCTGAGTTGGGCAAGACATGACAGTGGGCACGCTTATAGGCGTAGAAGTTTAGTACATATTATAATGTCAAACACATCATCACATCTTCATGGCGGAGATATTTACTCTTTGGCTGAATCGTTAAACATACCTCAGAGGAGGATAATTGATTTCAGCTCCTCACCAAATCCCTGTGGCGTCTCTAAAAAGATAAAAGCCGAGCTTCGTAAGTATCTTAAATTTCTGAATAATTACCCTGATACGGAGTGCAGAAGGTTGACAAAGGTACTTGCAGAACGTTACAGAATCAATACAGAAAACATACTCTGTGGTAACGGTAGCACCGAGCTGATATACTTAATTGTACGGGCATTAAAACCTCAAAAAGCACTCATTGTCTCACCCACATTTAGCGAATATGAACGGGCGCTTTCAATGTCTGGCGTCGGTGATATCTCTTTTTTCTCGCTTAACGAGACTGATAATTTCAAATTTGATGCACCAGCATTTATAGAAACGTTAAAAGGAAACGATATCGCGTTTCTCTGTAACCCAAACACTCCAACAGCTGGATTTATAAGCAAAGAGGATATGTTGAAAATTGCTGCGGCAGCACATGCCTTTGGCTGTTATCTGATAGTGGATGAGGCGTTTATGGATTTTTTATACTCTCACAGTAAAACCCCTGACAGCTTTAGCATGACAGGCGAGGTCTTAAACAATCCACTTCTTATAGTTTTAAAGTCATACACTAAGTTTTATGCTCTGTGCGGCCTTAGAATTGGCGCAGTGTTTTTGGACGCACGGCTTAGGAGCCTTTTAAAAACACATAAAGAACCATGGACAGTTAACACACTTTCTCAGCGGGCTTTAGTGACAGCGCTTAAAGACAACGTCTATGAGCGGGAGACATTTTCTCTGCTTAAGACTGAAAAAGCATTCTTTGAAAAAGCATTAAATAAAAATGAAATTCAATATTTTCCTTCAATGGTTAATTTTTATCTGATTAAAGATAAACGGGCGGCACATATTTATGATAAGCTCAGAAGCCGCGGCATATTGTTAAGGAGCTGTGCTAACTACAGAGGATTAAACGAACAGTTCTTAAGAATATCTGTAAAAACTCACAGGGAAAACTCTTTACTTTTTAAAAACTTATCAAAAAATTTAAGTATTTCCTAAATTTACTCCAACTTTCTTATATAGTGTCTAATTCTGATTCAGAAGTATAACGAAGCCAAAAAAGTTAGGCGATAGAATGTGACTTAAGCATTTGTAAAAATATCATATGTATAATAATAACTTTACTAATATATATGTTATATATAGCATGTTGTATTGTATAATAACCAAGTTAACAATCGATGAATTTTTGAAGATGTTAAAAAATTGTAATAATTAGGGAGGACAAGGCCATGCCAGCAACATTTACACATTGTTTAATAGCTCAGGGAGCAACTGATTTAATCAGTAAACAGCATCCTTATTCCGGCAAGATTGCGATGTACAACCAGTTTGCAAGAATAGGAGCTGCAGGTCCCGATTACCCTTACCTTACAGATATTATTAATGGAATGTTGGGAGGACACAATTGGGCAAACAGAATGCATTATGAAAATACAAGCAAAATTATTGAGTTGGGGGCTGACAAGCTTTTAAAAATGAACAAGGATGATAAGGACTTTGCTATTTGCCTGTCCTGGTTATGCGGATATGTCAGCCATGTTATTGTAGACTCGTTTCTTCATCCCGTGGTCAACTCCGTTGTCGGGGGGATTTATCTGTTTACTCATGAAAACCACAGGCATTGTGAAATTATCTGGGATATCCATATATTCAAAGATAAAACAGGTGATGAAATCCGGGATTCCAATCCAAGAAACGGGTTTGGATACCTGAATACTCTTGAGGATTGCTCTGACCCAAATAACCCCAATCATCTTCACCCTGTCATTACTCAGTTCTGGACAGAGCTTTTACAGAAAGCACATCCCAATGCGACGGATTATTTTGATAGCATTGACCCTGATAAATGGCATGAGAATTATTTGAAGCGTGTCAATTTTATAACCGACCCAAATCCTATATTCAGGCATATATGGGGTCTTAAAGTCTTTGAATATATGTATTCCTCGGAAATTTCAGAAAAAGACACTGATAAGTACATAAAAAACGTAAAACTGCCAGATGGCAGGACCGTTACTTTTGATACCGTCTTTGATGAAACTCTGCGTATGGTTGCTGATACATGGATAAAGCTTTTTAAAACCATTGATGCCGCTACAACAAAGAGTATGGGGGAATACCTCAAGGACTGGAATCTCGACACAGGTGTTAATGAGGACAAAATTGACCTTTGGTCTAAAGGAGGAACAAAATGAAGAGACTTCTTACGGTACTTTTAGGAATTGCCTTATTTGGATGTGTGGAGGGTAGAGTAAAAAAGTACACACCTGTGCAAGAGGACTTGACATCTTTGACACAAAAAGTAGAGGGATACTATAACGGTAATATTCCAAATAATTTCAGTGAAGTCGAATATACCAGAGTACTTCATGAATTATGCCCTAACTGCGAAAGCGTTGCTAACATATTGAATAACTATACTCTAAAGGCAAGAATCGTTAATCATGACGTGATTACTGTAATGCTTTGTGATAAGCAAACTAATAATAAGGTTATGGAGGATTTTAGTTGTAATAATAATAAGGTTGAAGTCCGAACGTGGGAGAAAGATAAACCCGAATCCTGCGAGTTTGAAAGTGATTGGAAAGGTGTAATTGATACCTACTGTAAACAATAGAAGTCATGTCAGACTTGGAGGTGCTTGCTCTGGGGTCTACAACTGTCAGACTATGGACTGGAGGAGTAGTCAGCAAGTGTAAGAGTAATGTAAGAGAATAAAGAAGGATAAATTAAAAAATACCCTTAATTGGAAAATACACCTTTTCCATTTTGAAGATTTTGCAATGGCCTCAATTTGGTATTATTTGAATTTTAACTTATTAACGGCAAACAAAGTCATCTTAAGTAGCAGCCAGCCGTGTGAAAATCTTGATATATTAGTTTGTCCGTACTCTCTTGCCCTGTATGTGATAGGAATTTCAATGATTTTTAAGTTTAACTTGGCTGAGCCAAAGATGAGATCATAATCGCCAAACGGGTCAAAGTCTCCAAAGAAGTGTCTGTTTGCCTGAATACTCAGGTAGTTTTCTCTTGATAAAACCTTTGTGCCGCACAGTGTGTCTTTGAGGCGCTGACCTAAAATCCACGTAAACATTATTGAGAAAAACTTATTTCCAAGCATGTTTAAAAACCTCATTGACTCCTTTTCAAGAGGATACACAAGGCGTGTGCCGTTTATAAATTCTCCCTTTCCAGTGGCAACAGCCTCGTAAAACTTAGGGAGTTCCTCAGGAGGCACAGTGAGGTCGGCATCCAGTATCATGAGAATATCACAGGTTGCCATAGCAAACCCCTTTCTTACGGCATCCCCTTTGCCTTTACCGTCCTGCACTGCGTATTTGATATCGCATTTATCCCCGTAAAGTGTGCAAACGCGTCTTATCTCATCCAGCGTACCATCAGTAGAGTGCCCCTCAACAAAAATAATTTCCGTATGTCTGCCAAGTTTTGGAGTTCGTTTTACTGCGTTTTCAATGTTTCCCCGTTCGTTTCTTGCAGGTATTACAACGCTTACAGTAGGTTCAGGTTTTGTGTCATCTGCTCTGTGTGCCTTCTTTGCTATTATGTAACCAGTCAGACACAGAGAGTTAAAAAACGGAAGATGAGCAATAAATTCGTTTATAAATGGAGATATAAATGATATATTCTTAGGAAATAAGAATCTTCTGCCGGTTTTCACTACTTCAAAATCCTCAAGATACAAAAGTTGGCTGACATCCTCCGCATCAAGCCAATTCAACTGCTGCCTCGGCATTTTAAGTCTCAGAGTTTCAGCGATGCTTAGTATAGGATGCCAGAGAGAACAGTTATATGTTATAACCACTCGTGTGTGTTCATTAGCAAGGTGTTTCATGTGTTTAAAGACCTGCTGGATGTCTTCAAAAAGACCGATTGTATCTGAAATAACTATGTAGTCAAAGGGTTGATCGTCAAGGTCAAGGTCCTCGGCATCTATTTTGAAAAACCTCAGAGAGGGATACTTTAGCTTAGCTATCTGAACCATCTTTGGAGAAAAATCAATACCAACTCCGTAGGAGGGCTCCAGAGCGGCAAGGACATGTCCTGTGCCTGAGCCAATCTCAAGAACTCTTTTACCGGCAGGAATGGTAAACTTTAAAAACCCAGTCAGATCGTCATAGTAGTACTTGTTCTTATTTATATAATAATCGCGTTTCTCTGCTACCGAGTTATAGTACTCCATAACCCTCTGTTTTTTGTTAGTCATACCAAGCTGCATTCTATCGTCTAACTTTGTTGACCTGCGTCAAAAGCTCCTCCTCGACTGCTGAGGTTTTAATAAATGGCAGAGAACTCTCACAGAATTATAAGCTTCACTTTCCTGACAGATAGTCACCTAAAATCCCCCTGCTGTGTTCGTCATCGTGACAGTATGCGCAAAGGTTTTCCCAGTTAGAACCATCGGCAGGATTGTTATTATGGTTTCCGTCCTTGTGATGCACTGTAAGAAGGGATTTATTTTTTTCATTAAATTCGCTGCCGCATTTTGCGCATACCAGTCCGTGGATTTTAAGTGATAAATCTCTGTAATCAGCTTGATTTTTAGCACTCTGCCCCTTCAGCTCTTTTATTATATCTCCGACCGGCCTGCTGTCAGCCGGCTTCTTTACAGTCCTCCTTATGGTAAAACCACGGTCTTTTCTCATATTTCCAGCAATCCTTTAAATCTCATTTCCTAAACTTGTATAATACTTTAACATCATATAAATGATTAGTCAATAAGGGTCTTCAAAAGTCATTTAGACTGTTAACTCAGGAAAGATCAGTAGGAAAACTTGTTTGAATTTATACTATTATAATGTGTTGCATATTCACTGGATTTAGTAATTACATAGAAGGACATTATTGACTCAGACTCGAAACAGGTGTGGGTTTACCACGGGTTCAGCTGCTACAGCCGCTGCTACAGCCGCTGCCATTTTCCTTGAAACCGGTGTTCTGCCAAAAAATGTACACATCCTGCTGCCAAACCTAAAAGAGAGTTTGCTTATTAATATTAAAAGTGGCACACTTTCCCCTGATAAAAACTCAGCAACCTCCTCTGTAATCAAACAAAGCGGCGATGACCCGGACGTAACCAACAGACTTGAAATCGTTGCCACACTGAAAATGCTTAAACAGAGTGTGCACAACGAAAGTAAAATCATAATAACAGGGGGAGCAGGAGTAGGCAGAGTAACAAAAAAGGGGCTTCAACAGAAAATTGGTGAATGGGCTATCAATCCAGTTCCGAGAGCCATGATAACACAGGCCTTAAGAGATGTGTTTTCTGATGATTCGGTTTGTTTAGAGGTTGAGATTTCTGTCGTTAACGGAGAACTTGCAGCCCTTAAGACTTTTAATCCTCGGCTTGGCATAACGGGTGGAATCTCAATCCTTGGCACTACCGGCATTGTTGAACCCATGAGTATTGATGCTATAAAAGAGACGGTTAAATGTGAAATAGATGTGTCATTTTACGAAAACCCTGAGACCATATGTCTTGCTCCGGGTAAAATCGGGGAGGATGCTCTTAGGCGCATTTTAGGGCCAAACAGAGTTGTGCAGTTTAGTAATTTTCCTGGGTTTGCTATAGACTATGTCAGATCAAAAGGATTTAAGCACGTAACAGTTGGAGGCCATCCCGGCAAATTAGCCAAAATTCTGATGGGTTACTCAGATACCCATTCGGGACGTTCCCCACAGGCTGCTGCATTTGTAGCAGAGTTTATGGGTTTAAACGGCAATTTTAATACGGTAGAGGAAATTATTGATAAAATTACCGAAACAGGGGGAGACTTTACGAAATTAGCACATGAAATTTGTCTTAAGATACAGAGCATTTACAGGATACCATCAATAGAGGTATATTTGTTTGATATGGAAAAAACAATAGTTGGCCATAGCACATGCATAGGATAACTCTGATAGGAGTTGGCCCGGGTGGTAGTGATTATGTAACGTTTAGAGCCGTAAAGTGCGCTCAGAACTGTGAGGTTTTAATTGGGATGAAACATCAGATAGCGGCAATCGGTGAAATCACGGGAAAGGTGATTTATGAGGAAAACAGGATAGAAGAGATTTTAAATCTTATCGGTAAAAATGAGGGCAAAACTGTAGGAGTTTTGATTACAGGAGACGCTGGGATATACAGCCTGTCGGAAAAAATCATGGAGCGCTTTGGCAGAAATTCGGTCACAGAAATAGTGCCAGGAATATCAAGTATCATGGCAGCTTTTTCAAAGATCAAAGAACAGTGGCTTAACGTACAAATCATCTCCGTACATGGCCGTCCGCTTGATGGACTCAATGATGCTCCTAACCACGAAAGGGTCGCTATCCTCTGTGACAGGAAAAACAACTCTTCGCTGGTTGTAAAAACTCTCTCACAAATGGGTATCCTTAACAGAAGCAAAACCGTTTATGTGTGCCGTAATATTACCTGTGACAACGAACAAACAATAGAAGTAAACACCATTGCGGATTTAAACATACCTGATGAAAACGATAAAGAAGTCGTCATAATTGTGCCTCGCAGGTAGTGTTTTTCCCTTGAGGCAACACGAAATCATTGTAACTTTTTGCCTTGCTCTTACTGCTTTTTATATGAAAACATTGCCTCTGGAATATCTGTTAATTGGGCCTGCATGAGGCGTTGTTTTAGGCGACTGTAGCGTTTTCTTTCTTTGTCGTTGTTTACTGCCATGTAAAGGGCCTGTTTTGTTCCAACTAAAACCACCAGACGTTTACCTCTGGTTACTGCCGTGTATATCAGATTTCGCTGGAGCATTATGTAATGCTGGGTGTGTATGGGGATTATCACTGCCGGATATTCGCTCCCTTGTGACTTATGAATTGAAATAGCATACGCTAAATACACTTCATCCAGTTCCTTATAGTCATACGTAACGAGACGGCCATAGAAATTGACTTTTATCTCCTGAAGCTCCTCGTTTATTTCGTTAATTCTGCCGATATCTCCATTAAATACCTCTTTGTCATAGTTATTCACTATCTGCATCACTTTATCGCCAACTCGGAGGGTCTTACCCATGCGTTGGATTTCAACAGCTTTAGGATTCAGTGCGTTTTGAAGTTCGGCATTTAGGTTTGTGGTTCCCAGAAGTCCTTTGTTCATTGCCGTAAGAATTTGTATATCGTTGTGAGTGTCAAGGTCAAAATGCTCCGGTAAAATTGTCTTATTAAGATGCAGTATGATTTCAAGTATTTTCCCCGGATCCTTTTCCTCCAGAAAATAGAATCCGCCTGCTTTGTTGAGGTCTTTGACCAGAATTGGCCCCTCACCTTTGTTTATCTTATGGGCGTTTGTTACAATGAGACTTGTCTGAGACTGCCGGAATATCTCGTTAAGCATCACTGTGTGTACAACCTTTGACTCTATGATATCCTTTAGCACTGTTCCTGCCCCAACTGATGGCAGCTGATCCACATCCCCCACAAGAATCAGCGTTATCCCCACAGGTAATGCCCTCAAAAGCTGATACATCAGCATTGTGTCCACCATAGAGGCCTCATCAACAACAAGTAAATCCGCAACCAGGGGGTTCTTTTCGTTTCTCTTAAATGCACCCTCTTTAGGGCTAAAGTCAAGCATCCTGTGGATTGTCTTAGCCTCTGAGCGTGTCACTTCAGACATCCGTTTTGAGGCGCGTCCGGTTGGCGCACACAACGATATCTTAAGCCCAAGACGTTTATACACCCTAAGTATTGAATTGATTATCGTGGTTTTACCGGTGCCGGGGCCTCCGGTTATTATCAACACCTTTTCTGTAAATGCGCCTCTGACCGCCTCCTGTTGTGCTTTTGCTAACTTTATTGACAGCTCTTTTTGTACCCAGTCTATTGCCTCAACTTCATCAAAATCATTCAGTGTAACAGGAGTAGAGTTTAGTTTTGCTATCATTTTCGTTATGCCAAGTTCTGCCGTGTAGTATTTGTTAAGATACACCACAGATGAGTTAACACAGGTTTTACCCTCAATGGAATCCTCGACAACCAGACTACCGGCCTCTGCCTGAACCGACACTGCAAGAGCCACGTTTTCCTTCGGTATTTCAAGCACCTTGACACATTCATCTACAAAAGAGTCAAAAGGAAAGCAAACATTGCCGGCATCAGTCAACTCTTTTAAAACAAACAAAACTCCTGCCTCGGCTCGTATTGGAGAGTTTTTCTCCACGCCCAGTTTGGCGGCAATTTTGTCAGCTATTACAAACCCTATACCCCATATCTCCATTGCAAGGCGGTAGGGATTTTCAGACACAATTCGGACAGAGTCGTTTCCGTAGCGCTTGTAAATTTTAGCGGCATACGCTGTGCTTACTCCGTAGCTTTGCAAAAACAACATCACGCCTCGTATTTCACGTTGTTCATCCCATGCGGCTTTTATCTGCTCAAGCCGCTTATCCCCTATCCCTTCAACACGCCGCAGACTTTCTATATCGTTTTCTATTATATCCAGCGTATGTTTGCCAAATGCTTCAACCAGACGTTTTGCATATGAGGGACCAATACCTTTAATCATGCCTGAGCCCAGATATTTTTCAATACCGTCCACTGTGGCAGGCATTATGGACTTAAACGAGGCAGCATTAAACTGCCGTCCGTACCTCGGATGGGTTTGCCATGACCCGTTTACGTGGATACTCTCACCAGGGAGAACCCCAGGCATTGTGCCACAGACTGTTATCAACTCACGTACCCCAAGCACCTTGAGTTTTAATATGGCAAAGGAGTTTTCATCACTGTAATATGTAAGGCGCTCCACCTGACCCTGAAGCTGCCCTGAGTCTTTTGTCTTTGCCTCTGTTGACATATTCGCTCCCATATAGTACCATAAACGGCATAGTACGTGTGAGGGAGCAATGACAGTTAAGAGTGGAAAAGCTGGAAAATCTTAAGGAATTGTTACGGGAATTTGTACGTGAGAGGGATTGGGAGAAGTTTCACAGTCCAAAAAACCTAAGCATGGCACTTAGTGTCGAGGCGGCTGAGATTGTTGAGATTTTTCAGTGGCTTACAGAGGATGAAAGCCGGAGACTCCCTGAAAACAAACTTAATACCTTGAGGCAGGAAATTGCCGACGTGTTTATTTATCTGATTAACCTCTCCGATAAGTTTTCTATAGATTTAATAAAAGAGGCGGAGGATAAGCTGGAACTTAACCGCAGAAAATATCCGGCACATATAGTCAAAGGTAAAGCCGATAAATATACAGAGTATGACACTTTCAAGGGTGAGGGTGTTTAAGGCAATGGAAATTATCAAAGAGAAAGCGGTAGCCGGAGGAATGCTCAGATTGGTTAAGGGTGATATAACTGAGCGAGATACGGACGCTATAGTAAATGCTGCTAACTCCCATCTTCAACACGGAGGAGGAGTAGCGGCGGCCATTGTGCGAAAAGGCGGAGCAGTGATTCAAGCAGAAAGCGACGCTATAGGCTATGTGCCGGTTGGATGGGCAGCCGTTACAACAGGAGGGGCACTGCCTTGTAAGGCCGTAATTCATGCCGTAGGTCCCATGATGGGAGAGGGCGATGAGGACAATAAACTCAAAAATGCCGTCCGTAACTCTCTTACTTTGGCCTCTCAAAAAGAATTTCACAGCGTATCAATGCCTGCGATAAGCTCAGGCATATTTGGTTTTCCAAAAGACCGGTGTGCAAAAATCCTTGTAACGGAGAGCCGTAATTTTCTCAAAGATAACCCAGAGAGCACAGTTAATATCGTGGAGTTTTGCATATACGACTTTGAAACATTAAGCTACTTTTTAAGCGAATTTGACACTATTTAGCATAAGAAGGAATATGATTTATCATAAAATGATCACTAAGAGGTGGATTTAAAAATGCTTAGGAAAAAAGACAAGTACGTAGTGGCAGTAGTAGGTGCAACAGGAGCTGTTGGGAATGAAATGATAGAAACGCTTCAGATGAGAAATTTTCCGGTGGACACGCTAAAGCTCTTTGCTTCAGAACGCTCTGAGGGCGGGACGCTTAAGTTTAAAGACAAAGACATAAAGGTGGAGCGTCTTAAGGCAGGTGTTTTTAAGGGGATAGACATTGCCTTGTTTTCGGCTGGAGCGGAAAGAAGTAAGGAGTTTGCTCCGGATGCAGCCTCTGCCGGCTGTGTTGTCGTTGATAATTCAAGCCAATGGCGGATGGACCCTGAGGTGCCACTTGTAGTACCGGAGGTAAACCCGCATGATTTGAAAAAACACAAGGGAATCATCGCTAATCCCAACTGCTCCACGATTCAGATGGTGGTGGCGCTTAAACCCATTCACGATGCCGTAAGGATTAAAAGAATCGTGGTCTCAACCTATCAGGCAGTCTCTGGGACCGGGAAGAAGGCTATGGATGAGCTCCTTGAGCAAACCAGCGATCTGCTTAAATTTAAGGACGTAAAAATCTCCGTCTATCCGCACCAGATAGCGTTTAACTGTCTTCCTCATATAGACGTATTTCTGGACAATGGTTACACAAAAGAAGAGATGAAAATGGTACATGAGACTAAAAAAATTATGGGAGATGACACCATAGCGGTAACAGCAACAACGGTGAGAGTTCCTGTTTTTAGGGGGCACTCAGAAAGCATAAACATAGAAACTGAGCGTAAGATTACGGCAAATGAGGCACGGGCACTGCTAAGTGATGCCCAGGGAGTGATTCTCTTTGACGCACCGTCTAAAAACGTTTACCCCTTAGCCATAGACTGCGTAGGACATGATGCCGTCTATGTTGGCAGAGTGCGAGAAGATGAGTCCATTCAAAACGGCATTAACATGTGGGTAGTCTCCGATAACCTCAGAAAAGG
>JADFYB010000303.1 GCA_015233245.1 Nitrospirota bacterium
AGGCCGGAAATCTTTCTTTAAGAAGTGAAGCAATGTTTCTTACCGATGACGTTTTTATATCATTCTTAGACGCCGTCCTGTCTCGTCTGACGTAGTCCTCGTAGAGGTTTCTTAACAAATCGGTTCTTGTTATTGCTCCTACTATCGTATCCCCAGTAAGTACCGGTAAAAAGCGCTGATTCTTCTCTACCATTGTCTCTTCAATTTCACTGACAGATGTACTGGTGTCTGCTGTTGCCGCATCGGTAGTTATGAAGTCGTCAATCGCACTTTTTTGGAAACCATGGAAAATTGCCTTTTCCACAACTTCACGTGATATTACCCCAACGTAGGAGTCCTCTTTGACAACCGGCAGCACATTTATTTCATATTTAGTAAGCAGCAGTCCTGCCTCCTTTATCGTGGAATTTAACTTTATGGTGATAACCGGACTTGTCATTATCTCTTTTGCAGTCTTAACTGGTTTGATTAACTTTTTAATAGCGTCCTTTATTCCCTCAACAACAATCTCAGGGATTTCCTCTCTTATTGTCGCTGAGGCAGCCACAGAGTGCCCACCGCCTCCATACATTCCCATAAGCTCTGCCATATTAAGCTCCGGCACTCGTGAGCGTCCGACAAGCAGAGTTTTCCCCTCCATGGAAAACACCAAAACCACAGCGTCCGTCTCCTCCATGTCCATTATGTAGTGTGCCATGTAGGCGACATCTCCAAAATAGCTGTCCCTTACGGCAACACCAATTTTCACCCTTATCCCTGATACAAACACCTCAGAGAGCGAGTTAACCAGTTCATTTAAAAGCTCAAAATCCTCTTTACTTAACAGAGGTCTCAGAAACGCCGACACGATGTTGAGGTTTGCTCCGCGCCTAAGCAGATATGCTGCAGCTTTCAAGTCTCTCTCAGTAGTTGAAGAGAATCTCATCGAGCCAGTTTCCTCATATATACCCAGACACAGAATGGTAGCCTCAAGGGCTGTGATGGTTACAGAGCTCTTTAGCAAAAGTTCGGTTATTATTGTTGCCGTAGCTCCTGCCTCTTCAATTGTTTCAAAGGTGGCCACGATGTCATTTTGTTTTTTGTTATGATGGTCGTAGATAAAAGTGATGACACCTCTTTTACCAACCACATCTGCAAATTGTCCTATCCTTATAGCGCTCTGAGTATCTACTATGATAAGACGTTTGATTTTTTTTATTGGAATATCTTTTATTCTTGAAAACTCTACAGGGTATGCTTTAAGGAAATCTCTGACAGGTTTCTCCATAGAGCCTGGGAAAGCAATCACAGAATCCGGGAACAACCTTTTTGCACCCACCATTGAAGCCAAACAATCAAAGTCGGCGTTAATGTGGCATGTAATGACATCCACTGTGAGGTCTAAGTTACGGCGGCTTTACGGTTTACATACGTCTGTTGCGCAATACTTAGCAAATTGCTCACAAGCCAGTACAAAACCAAACCTGAGGGAAAACTTAAAAACATAAACGTAAAGACAATCGGCATAATCATCATGATTTTAGCCTGAGTCGGATCCATAGTGGTAGGTGTCATCTTCTGCTGTATGAACATGGTAATGCCCATTATGACAGGAAGCACGTATATGGGGTCTTTTGCGGAAAGATCAGTAACCCAAAGAAAAAATGGTGCTCCCCGTAACTCTACCGATACTAAGAGGGCCTTATAAAGTGCAAAAAACACCGGAATTTGAATCACTATCGGAAGACATCCGCCCATAGGGTTAACCTTATGGACTTTATAGAGCTCCATCATTTCCCGCTGCATTCTCTGGGGGTCTTTCTTGTGTTTTTCCCTTATTTCGGTCATAAGCGGCTGAATCTTTTGGAGCTTTTTCATCGAGCTCTGCCCTTTGTTGATAAGCGGAATGAAAGGAATTCTAACTATAAGTGTAAGAACAATAATGGCAACTCCAAAGTTCCCAAGATATTTGTTAAGGAACAACAGAAACCAGAAAAGTGGTCTTGCTATGATAGAAAAGTAACCAAAGTCAACAATAGGCTCAAGGGAGACGTTTAGAGCCTTTAAGAAATCGTACTTTTTTGGGCCTGCGTAAATGAGAAACTCGTTGCTTGTGTTTGTGCTCTTAAATGCCACCAAAGATTTCTGCTTGACAGACGGAGTGGCTGGAATTTGCCACACCGTTGTCTCAGCCATAGGACTTTGAGGCACCAGTGCGGCGCAAAAATACTTATTCTCCTCAGCAACCCATTTTACACCATCAGGATATTTTTTAATGTCATCCATTTTTTTGTCTTCATTAAACTCCACTCTGTCCATACCATTTAAGACAACTGGCCCAAAATGCGCAGCGTAGCCATCCCCGCCATCGCGGCTAAAGCCGCTGCCAATAGTTATATAGTATGGGCTTATGCCGGAGGTTTCGTCCTTAAGTTCCACCTTGTAGCTGTTTG
>JADFYB010000304.1 GCA_015233245.1 Nitrospirota bacterium
AGGGGAATCACAATGATATTAGTAGCGCCATCAATACTGTCGGCTAATTTTTTAGAGTTAGGCAGTGAAATAAAAGATACTGAGGTGGCAGGGGCTGACTACCTCCACATTGACGTCATGGACGGCAGCTTTGTGCCCAATATAACTATCGGG
Source organism: Nitrospirota bacterium (assembly GCA_015233245.1). Classification (GTDB taxonomy): domain Bacteria; phylum Nitrospirota; class Thermodesulfovibrionia; order Thermodesulfovibrionales; family Magnetobacteriaceae; genus Magnetomonas. The sequence continues at coordinate 154 of JADFYB010000304.1, forward strand.
TACTTTGTAGTTGAACAGATTAAAAAGGCGGCAACTATTCCCCTTGATGTTCACCTTATGATAGAAAAACCGGACAGATACGTCAGTAACTTTATAGAGGCAGGGGCTGATATACTAACTATTCATCTTGAAGCCGAAAGACACCTGCACAGAACCATCAACTGGATAAAACAACAGGGTGCCAAAGCCGGAGTTTCCATTAACCCTGCTACCCCTCTTGCTCTGCTTGAGGATATAATTGCCGATGTTGACCTTGTGCTTATAATGAGCGTAAACCCGGGATTTGGCGGACAAAAGTTTATTCCGGGAGCGGTTAATAAGATAATACGGCTAAAGGAGATGCTCAAAGAGCGTGGCCTGAACCCTATCATAGAGGTTGATGGCGGAGTGTCGCCCAAAAACATTAAAACCATTGCCGATGCCGGAGCAAACATGGTGGTTATGGGTTCGGCATTTTATACATCCGGCAACTATGTTAAAACTATATCAGACATAAGGGCTATAACAGGTGCAAAGTAATATAGAAAAATACCTTGATAAAGCCTCCGAACACACGGATGCCTCCGAGTACGGTAAAGCGCTGAAGGCTTATGAAAAGGCACTGAAACTGTGTGAAAATGAGGATGAGTCACTGCTTAGATGTCTTTGTGCTTTAGCCGACTGTAAGCGGATGAGCGGCAAGTTTACAAAAGCTGCAGAAGATTACAAACGTGCACTTGAGCTTTCAAATTCACTTAACGACAGTGTCACGGCACTGGACAGCACAGTGGGATGGGCACTGGCATTACGGGCTCTTGGGTTATGGAAAGAAGCCTTTCTGAAAATTGAAGAGGCCGAAGCCGGATATATCGAAAAAACGGACAAATCCGGTATGGCATTTTGTTTGTGGGCAAAGGCTGGAACTTTCAGAATATCGGGTGATATAAGGCAGGCTGTTGAATTGTTTGAGCGTGCCAAAGAGATATTTGAACAATTAGATGAAACCTCAGGGGTTGGCTACTGCCATACTGGCATAGGCGGGGCAAAGCGAATGGCTGGGGATTTTGCCTCATCTTTTGACAATTACACCAGGTCAAACACCATTTTCATAAAAGAAAAAGATCGCTTTGGATTGGCCTACTCATACTGCGGTATTGGAAATGCTTTGCGTATGACGGGAGAGTTTCAAGACAGCAGAAAGTTTTTAAACAAAGCCCTGAAAACTTATGAGCATATTGACGATATAGTAAGCTCAGCATATACTGTGTGGAGTCTGGGGGTGCTTTGTTTGATGCAGGGCAGGCTTGCCGAAAGTGAAAAGCATTTTGCACGGGCTCTCAAGTGTTTTAAGAAGACCTCCGATGTGCGGGGACTTGCTTATGTTTTTTTAGGCAATGCACAGGTTGAGTTTCTTAACAAAAGAAAACGACAGGCGATCATCTTAGTTAAAAAAGCACTGGATTTAACTTCACGCTATTCATTCAGCATAGAGCACTGCCATGGGAGCGCAATGATGGCGGCATTAGAGGGAAATGTACACGCATGCCACAAAGGGTTAGGGATTTATGATATTGGAGGCTCTTTCCCTTTTAATATTCCGTAAAGTAAAAAATTTATTGTTTAAAGGAAAACATTGGTGGAAAAACCAAACACCGCTGTGCTAAATGTACCAAATGTCCTGACTATGTTAAGGATAGTGGCAATTCCTTTTTTTGCCGCTCTTTTAATTTATGCACAGTACCGGTGGGCGCTCATCATATTTGTTGCGGCCTCGATAACGGATGCTCTTGACGGGCTGATAGCACGGCTTACAAAAAAGCAAACACAGCTGGGAAAGTTTTTAGACCCTACGGCCGATAAGTTTTTGCTTATAACGTCTTATGTGCTGTTTTCGTTTTACGGGTTTATTCCAACATGGCTGACAATTTGCATAATCAGCAGGGATTTAATCGTAGTTGTAGGCTGGGGGCTGCTGTATATGGTTAGACACGTGGTCTTTATAATGCCCTCTGTGTATGGCAAATTTGCTATAGCATTTCAGATGGTGCTGTTAGCGTATATGCTTTTAAAAATTAATTTCCGCGGAGTTTTTCCCGACCCTAAGCTGCTTGTTATAGTGACGGCTGTGCTTACGGTGGTCTCAGGACTCCATTATCTTTACAAGGGGTTTATGTACGCAAATGAGTGAATCTGTCAGTAACAGAGTGCATGCGGTAGAGGACAACTCTCCGGCTGGTCTTTCAGACATAAGGGTCTCAGACGAGAGAGTGTCCATAAACGGTAATA
>JADFYB010000305.1 GCA_015233245.1 Nitrospirota bacterium
TCTCCACCTCCATGCGTAAATCCTCGGTTGCAACTCCCATCTTGCGCAGTATCGTAACAGGCAAGCCGTCTTTATCCCTGAGGACCGCTAAAAGCAGATGCTCTGTACCAAGATAATCGTTCTGCCTGCTCTCAGCCTCTTCTTTTGCATATATTATTACTTTTCTGCCTCTTTTTCTGTAAGTAGCCTGTAAAAAAAAATACCATTGGATTTATCCGTCAACCATTTGCAAAATCTCAAAGAGTCAGTTAGTGTTATGCCGGTTAGTTCCATGTTTGCAATACCGGTTGGAAACTTATCGTCAAGCCAATGATCGGGCTTTATGTAAATACCATCCTTTTTCATATCGTCTATAAATAGCTGATATTCAGCGCAGGTGATAAAACTGGTGCTTATTTCTCTTGTTTCGTCAATTTTAGTAAACGACTTCAATCTCTTGTTAAGTATAACCTCAGCAGCTACTTTAAATAATTTTTTATCGTCGGATTCAAGATTGTTAAAAATTATATCATTAAGCTCTTGACGAATATCTGCATTAACCCGTTCAGCCTCCTCAGCACATTCCAACGCAAACAATAATGAAGATATAGATTTTTCATTCAAGCAAGACTTAATGATTTCTGTAGCGTCACCCTGTGCACAGTACAAACGAATCGTTTCATGCCACCAACTGTCTGTTATTAACTGAGCCCAATCGCTGTTTTTTGGCAGGCAAGAGGCTGTTAAATATTCCTGAAAAGTAAGATGGGCGAAACTGAGAATTCCGGTTTCTTTTTCTATAAGAATCCCGCTTGTTTCATGTAAATTTTTAAAGAAATTCTCTTCCTCTTTATCTTTAACGCCTATTTTTTTTAAGTCCTGCCGTAATAACGTGACAGCATCATTTATGGGAATTTCACGTAATTTATTTTTCATCATATGACAAGCTAAAGGCACAAGGATAAAGCGTTTCTTTCCTGCTGAAAACTCCTCCTCAATCCCCTTTGTTTGCCGCCATCTGCCCAGCATTACCTCACACATCTCCTTGTAAAGTTCGTATCGGCTGCCAGGAAGCTTTCCGTGAAATTTATGCACCATTGCTATCATAGTTAAAAGAAGCGGATTGACCGTAAGCTCTATAAGAGCAGGTATTTGCCTCAGTCCTTGAAGCAAGTATTCTGTCCATGTTTTAGCAAGCTCTTTTACTTTTTCATTGTTTACATTTCCAGCGCTTTTTATCTCATTTTCAAGGTACCATTTGCTTATAAAACTTCTTACCTGCCCGGCAGTGAAATTGCAAAGCTCTAACACGTTGATATTTGTAAGTGGCGCTTTCAGATAGCCCAAAGGCCGTGATGTTATGATAAACAAGCAATCAGGATAGTTGTTGATTTGATTGTCAACCCATGCAGATACAGCTTTTCTTTTATCTAAATCCCCTACCTCGTCAAGCCCGTCTAAGAGCACAATACACTTACCGCGTATCAGCTTATTTTCAAACCATTTGGGCGGAGGTTTAAGTGTCGGGAAAAGTTTTTTATCGGAAAAATGTTTATCTAATAATTCTGATAATGGAGGATTATCGTTTTTGATTTTATCGGCGTAATCTCTTAAAAATAAAAGAGTCGGGGTATAACGCCTTATCTTATGACGTTTGTGGCGGTTATTCAAAAGAGTGATAGCAACATTTTGAAGCAGAGTAGTTTTGCCACTTCCCGGTGCTCCTATAATTGCATAAGATTTTCTTTTTGTATCTTTTTTTTCTGTAATTCTGATAAAATCCCAAATATCACGTGCATTTTTTGAATCTTGAGTATCTAAAAAGTGCTTTGCTGTTTCCTGCGGATTTTTTGAAGCTGATATTTTTAGTTCTACAAACACATCTGTTAAATTTAAGGAATAAGAAGCGATTAATCCAAGTCCTTTCACATTAAAAGAATCGTGGGACATAATTATTTTTTTGCGGTAACGCCTATAAAAGCCGGGTGAAATACTGTGCACTATATTTAAAATTGATTGGGAAACCCAGTTTACAAATCTTGGTTCAAGTTTTTTCCATATTTTTCTTAACAACAAGAGCACAGCAGCTAATATAACGCCAGCAATACTTGTCTTTCCCCAACTAAATTGATTGCCAGTAAAAAAATGGTTCTTTAGAAATTCTGATATTATATTTAAAAACCAGGCGCTCACTCGTTCGTTACCACCCCTATAGCATTGTTAAGACAATAGAATTTCTTAGGATAAGAATACCACAAAGAGAGGAAAAAAATAAAATGATTATGAGTAGCTACGAAAATCTTTTCATCTGTTCGTCTGTTTAGCGGGCGGAGCTCGCCTCCCCTAAAAGGGCGGACATTACCCGAAAAAAGACTTGACAAAGCGGATAGAGTAAGGTATAATAT
>JADFYB010000084.1:0-9726 GCA_015233245.1 Nitrospirota bacterium
GGGACGCTTTAATGAGTCCGGTAGCAAAGAGATTTTTTAAGACGAAAGAGTTAAATATAAACACGCTGGCCGACATCGTACTTAGATACTCAACCTTCCCATGCCCAAACGGATGCCCCTCGTCTTTTGGTTTACCTGCTATCTTTAACGCTATCAACACAAACACCGACGATATTGTGTCCGCTATTGAATGCACACCGTCTGCCATAAGCCCCTGGCTGTTAGTTGTCAGCCCCACCATGAACTTAAATATTGACATCGTAAAATTCCCGACAACACTCAAGCGCGGAGACCACTTACCGCAATACTCGCACTCTGGATATTTCATGCGGTTGTGCTCCTTCGACTACTAATCAACCATGGGGACATGCTCTGCTCCCTCCTCTGATTTATAAAACTGCTTTTCATGAAAACCAAGATTTTTGGCAAAAATATTATAAGGAAACAGATATATATAATCATTGTACTCATAGACGGCCACGTTGTAGTTAGCTCTGGCATAGGCAATACGCTTTTCGGTAGCTGCCATTATATCCATTAGATACAAGAAAGGCCCTTTAGCCATAAGCTCCGGAGATCTCTCACCAAGGTAAGAAAGCACGCTTAAGAGACGCACTATTTCGCTCTTTGTCTGCTCCTGAGCCGCATAGTTTGTGCCGGTTCTGAGCAGCCCGTTTAATTCCACCAAAAGGTTAAACAACTTGTTCTCTGTCTCCATATACGTATTGGCAGCTTTTCCAGCGCTTTCAAGTACACGCAGCCGCCTCTGTTCTTCAGACTTGAGGTTATTTGCCGATATATCGTAAATATGCTCCTCATCCACCAACTGATTGTAGATAAGCGCATGAACCAATGACTTATAAAGTAAAAAAATACCAGCAAAAATCAAAAGGTACTTTGCACTTAGATATTTTAACTTTGGTTTTTTAGTTATCATCTTTCCAGCTTATCTGTATATTATCATTATCCCACACACTGAAATACTTCCTGGCATGGTTTCCAATTGTCATTGTTGACACCAGATTAAAGGATGCGCCAAGAGGCACCCCTATGAAGGGTATAAATCTGTAGTATTTCTTTAAAAGCCTTGGTATAAGCCGCTCAGCAAACTCCACCGTGGCTACCTCAACACCCCTGTTGATGTAACTTTTCGCAATCTCATCCACGGCGGTTCTAAGCACTGAGGCAGCTGTGGCCTTAAAGGCCTGGCTTGAACCGGAAAACCCCAGCAGTGCCAGCGTTATTGCCTTTAGCTCATCCTCACCGAGTTCTACTCCGTACGCTGCTGATATGGCAAAACAGAGCTCTATCTGAATTCTTAACACCAGTGCTAAATCCACAAGAGAACCTGCAAGCACTGTTCCAATCGTCCCAATAATAGGGATTGTCATAGGAAGGGTCGTAAGGCCCCCAATCCCTGCCGCCTTATAAGCCGCCTTTTTCATAAGATTACCGGACACGGTATAAGATAAATACTTTTGCGGTTTATCACCGCCCATTTTTAGATCAAACTCATCAATAAGTGCATTGACATCGCTTTTAATGCTGGGCAGATGCGTGCCGCTCAAAGTCAGCACCTTATCAAACCATTCGTATTTATCAGCCATACCTTACCAAAACTCCCTAAAAGGCCTCTATGCCCATATTGATACCGCTTATGTTGCCTATCTTAGACTTTAACGTGTTTTCCACCTGCGCTCCTATCACATAACCCTTATCAAGCGTATGGCTCTGATCCACTTTGATAATCATATCCACCCATATGCCATGCCCAACCTTTCTGGCATTTACGCGCGCTACACGCTTTACACCCGGCACAAGCATAGCAGTCATTTCCATCTCCTTAAGCACATTTTTGGGCAGCGACGAATCCATTATTCCTTTAAACGAATCGTTCAACATTCCGGCACTGAGCCTTATTAAATCCAACGTCTCTATCACTGCCACAAGTGGGTCAACAAAGTAAAATCCATACCGTGAAAGCAACACAGCGCCAGCTACAAACGCTGATGATACTGCGTCTGAGTGATTATGTTTTGCGTTAGCTACAACTGCCGGACTTTTCAGTTTTTCTCCCACACAGTACAAGTATGAGGAAAGTTTATAGTTGGCTATCATTGAAATAATCGCGGCAAACAGAGCTATAAGCTTTGGCCTGTAAACCTGCCCAAGATACGCATGCCAAATATCCTTTACCGAGTGAATTAACAGAAACAATGTGCCTATTATGATAAGTATGCTTATCAGAAAAATTGAGACATACTCGATTTTTCCATGCCCATACGGATGCCCCTCATCGGCAGGCTTACCGGATACCTGAACACCAATAAAGACAACAAGGGAGGTCAAAAAATCCTTAAAAGAATACAGAGAATCCGCAAGGACAGCCCTGCTTCCGCTAATAAAACCAACTACTGCCTTAAACACGGCAAGAAACAGGTTGGCACTCACAGCAGTCCACCCTGCTGTCTTAGAGCAGTTGTAACACTCAGGATAGACTATATTATTTTGTGGCAGTTCGTGCATAATCCCCTGTTTCTGTGCGGACACGGTGTGCCCCATTTTATTGCCGGCGGAGGTATGGGGAGAGCGTCCCCTGCGTCCATGCCAAGAGTGCTTGTGTTTTTCGCTGACTTTGATATAGAGTGGCACTTGTCACACGGGCCGTAGTAGCCGTGCGGACTTCTGGACGTTGAAAATATCATGGGAGCCGCCTCCATCTGAGCCACGCCTAGCGCCTCGGATGATTTCACTGGTATTTTAATATCAGCGTTTTTTCTGTAAACTGTTACAACTGCCTCGTTTTTCATTGCAATCGCCGCTGTAGCCGACTTAAATGAATGCAGGTCGTTGACCGGCACATCGTTAACCGCCGAAATTACATCTCCTGCGTATATGCCCGATGCTGCGGCAAGGAGCGTCACCTCATCTATCAACACACCAGTTACGTTTTGTGGTATGCCGTTAGCCTGTGCTAACTGCGGCGTAAGCGGCACAGCCTCAAGCCCAATCCAGTGTCCCTCTTGCAGAATTTTTTCAAGCAAGGCGGCATTTACCGCTGAGGGTGTGGTCTGCGTAGTTGTTGAGTTATCAGGGTTAGCCGTCCAAAACATGTCTTTTGGGTCAACTTGCCAGCCTACTGCGGGTTTAGCAGAGTCTGCGCCCTGAGTGTCGGAGGGAGCGGACTGGTTATTGTAAGCAGGCCCATAGTTGTTAGCTCCCGGCACTGCATTAGGGTCCATCAAATCACCCTGACGATTTACAGGACGATTTAGAGCCGCAAGCGCCGGACTAACAGCGTTTTGCCGTACGTTTTTTATTAGTTCCTCCTCGTTTCTTTCCTTGCCCATGAATTTCTCCGGGCTAAAGATCAAAAGGTATCCGGCTGTAACCACTATAAGCAGTACGAGGATAAAGTTAATTGATTTCCACAAGTTTTTCACTCTTATGACTCCGCAGCCTTAGGCTCCAGCATCGCGTCCAACTTTTCCCTTACTTTGTTCTTCAACTTTTCAAGAAAAACCGGATTATTGCGCTTTACCACCTCATACGCTATCGCTCCGGCAAACACTCCAAGAAATATACCTATCATAGCCTTAGCCATTGTCGTTACCTCCTGTTGGGTATTGCTCTTCTACCACTACCAGCTTTCCTCTGCCTTTACATCAGAGTCTGGCTTTACATCAGAGTCAGACTCTGAGCCGGTTTTGCCGATTTCGCTGGCCTCTTCATTTGCCGTCTCTGTACTCTCTTCTGATGTGTCAACAACCGGCACTTGCTCCTCATCTGCAGTGCTGCTGGCAGTCTCCTCAGAAACAGGTACATCCTCGGGGACACTCACCGGCTCTTCAACCTCAGGTGCTGTTACCTCAGACACTGCCTCAGCCTCTTCAGTGTTTGGCTCTGATGTCTCAGGCGCTGCCTCATGAACCGGCTTACAGCACGTTGGATAGAGCCTCTCTTGTCTTTCCTTTATTAGCTCGTTTAGTATCTCGTCATTATCCTTAAGTTGCCGCAGATACCCTGAGGCCTCTTTATCGCTATGCAGGTCAGATAGTATCTGTCCCTCGTAAATCCTCTTACCAAGCAAAGTCAGGAGTTTTTCATTTTCTTTCTTTAAACGGCGTATATCATAGGAGATGATAACCCCTCTTGCCGAGCCTCGTCCGGCCCCTGCTGATGCCTTTGCAGCTGTGCTTGTTGCCTTAGCAAATGATTGCCCTGTTACTTTTGCCCCCTCGGCTATTGTTTTACCCATTGAAGCAAAGAAGCCGCCGATTTTAGAAACAGTCTCAGGATTTGTAGAAGCATCTACGGTGGCGGTAGTAGCCTTTGCGATTGCTTTACCCGCTTTGGATAACATATCCCCAAATCCAATGGATTCTGCGGCATCAACTGTAGCTTTTGCTGTTACGGTTGTGGCCTTAGCAATTGCCTTACCTGAAATCACAGCTCCCTCTGCCACAGTTTTACCCATTGATACAAAGAAGTCACCCATTCCCTCAGTCATACTTACAGCATAGTCGCCGAGGTGTTCCATCACATACCTGAAATCTCTATGTTCAACGTCTTCATCAAATCTCTTATTCTTTACTGTCTCTTCAGTAGTTGTCCGTTGTTCATCAGTGGCTGCCTCAGGTGCTTCAGTTTCTTGTGCCGATATCGGCTCCCCTGTTATTTCCTCAGTTGGCGCCGGTTCTTCGGCTTTTTCCTCAGTTGCTGCTACAGGCTCTTCGGTTTTTTCCTCTGCCGCTACTGGTTCTTCTGTTATTTCCTCAGTTGGCGCCGGATCCACGGTAGTTTCCTCAGATAGTGCCGTTGTGTCTTTTGCACTCACATCCTGAGGTTCTACAGGTTTCTCGTCCTCCACAGGGTTCACATCGGTATCTGCGTTTTCTTCTGCATTCACACTGTCATCACTGTGTTCTTCAGTCATAGCTGCCTCCACACCACTTTTTTTGTCATTCTTTCGTTTTCTTGCCATTTTATATCTCCGTTTCTTTCCGTTTTTTCAACTTTTCCTGCATCCTTTTTATCAACCAAAAAGACGCTATAGTTATGGTAGCTCCAAGTGCTGCGCTAAAAATTATAATCAAACTTAAATTAAAGTGGAAAGGATTTCCAAAGAAGACTTTAACCGGTACCTCTCTTTGATTCTGGTCAAGGAAAACGACCACAAGAAATACCGAAATAGAAATTGGCAGAAATTTTAGTAATAAGAAATCTCTCATCGTGGCTCAGACCGACACGTACATTACGCTGTTATGGAGTACATACAAGTTCTTAGACGCACATATGTATGTATGTATGTATAGGTGTCTCCTTACAGCACATGTCTTTGCCAAACCTCCCTAAACGGTGTTTTAGTAATATTAATACTTATTTTTTCTTACTGCCTATCTCGTTCCAATACTCCTCAGGCATGTCTTTACAGAGCATCAGTGCGCCGTTTGCGCCCGCAAAAAGAGTTTCCTCAATTCGGGTAACTTTGCCGTAGCCGAGGTTTTTTTTCATATAATCTTCGATTTCTTTTTTAAGCCCCGCTATCTGGCTGCCGCCACCGGCTAAATACACATTTTCTTTGAGAATTCCCTGAAACTCCGGATCAAACGTCGCAATGAGTTTTTTTATCCCCTCGACTATCTCCGGCACCACCTCTCTGCAAGCCATTTTAAGCTCATTTGTAACATCGTGCCTTTCCGGTTTGCCTTTTACTGGAATCTCTATAAAAATACTGTCGCCGTGTTCAGATATATTAGCGTTTTCCTCTTTAAATCTCTTTACCATATTTACTGTGAAATTAGCGTCTCCGTGCTTTTTCATAATCAGGTCGTAAAACACCGAATCAACGTAGTCGCCTGCTTTAGTCGTTGTAATTTGGTCCTCATCGGAGGGCATTGTGCCGTGCATTCTGCATAGATCCACGGTGCCTGCCCCAATGTCAACGATAAGAACATTATTAAGCAGATTTAGCCCGTACGCAACAGCAAACGGCTCAGACACTATCATCACGTCATCAAGAATTCCTGAGGCTATTTCAAGCAGCACTTTTTTGTTTTTTCTGCTTGCCATAGCTGGCGCACCAAGCACTCCTCTTACTATAAAGTCACCTTCAATATCGGTGCTGCCCTCTTTAGCTATCTCTATCAGATGCCGCAAAAGCTCCTTTGCCGCATCTATGGACTTCTGATACCCGGCGTCTTTTTCCGTGAGCTCATCCGTGTATTTAAGCATTCCCTTATCAAATGGTCTGTAAAGCGTAACTGCCATCTTATTTCTTAACGCATCATCGCCAAAGGCAATGTCCTTACCAAGCAGCTTTTTTGATATCGCATCCTTAGGAAACCCCACATAGCTTGAAACAAAAGTCCTTATACCGTTATCGCAAGCTATAACGCTTCTGGATGTCCCCAAATCTATTCCGACGTTTAGCACATGTCTGTCAGACATTCCCATTCTCCTATATGTTTTTTCTGAAACATTTTTTCTAATTTATGCATTATTTCATCTCCGACCGCAGCTCTATGTTTTCCATAACGATACTTTTCAAAAACGATTTCTTGGCATCCGCAAGTCTCCTCTTAGGTTGCTCAGCCGATTTAATCCTTCTATCCAGCTGTATGCCGTGGCTTTCTATATAAGCAAGGCGTTTCTCTATTGCCTCAAGACGCTGTTCTATGTTAGTGAGGCGCGTACTCCGCCTTTTAATCAGTTTCTCTATATAGAGCAGTATTTCCTTAATCTCTTTGGATGCTTTACCGGTTAACTCTTTTACAGGCTGCATGATGCTCTTAACAGGAGCAGCTATCCCTTTAATAGGAACGACTATTTTTGATATCGGAGCACCTACCGCTTTGCCCCCTCTTACCACATAACTATACACTACCAGCACAGAGTATTCCATAGAGGCGTATGTATAAAGCCAGGATTCGTTTAGTATCTCAACACTGCCGGAGACAGATGAATCCACCAGTTTTTTCAAATCCCCGCAATCCACTTTCATTTTCGGCAATTTCATATAACCTCCTTAGTAATCCACCAATAATCCACTGTTTTTATACTTCTCACTACTACTATTAAAGACACCTAAGCAAACTTGACCAGCAATACTACAAAAAACAAAAAAATAAAGTCAAGCAAATTTTAGTTAACTAATAATTTTAATTTATAAGTACCGTATTTACGTAATCAAGCAGTAAAACATAAACCAATAGTTAGAGTCAAGTATTTATTTTGCAAAACTTAGTACATTAGCTATTATATCGGCAAAAGACGTTAGAACCTCCTCATCGGCTACGTCTCTTTTGTGTCCCTCACGCACATATACACAAATTACGCCAAAGAGCTTGTTAGCCACAACTATGGGCACACAGTAATGGCCATGTGGCGGAGCGTCTTGATTCAACTGATGGCGGTTATCTATCTCCTCGGCAAACACTATCTCTTTAGTGCTTGCAGCTATTCCACAAAGACACTTACCATGGGTTACAGTTGTGCACTCCGGCGTTCCTATTGATGCGCTCAAAATTAGAGTCTCAGAGTCGTCCTCAACTAAAAATACGGCGCCCATAGTCTGAAGAAAAAGCCTCGGTATTGACGTGATAAGCCTGAGAGACTGCTCTAGTTTTGCCTCAAAAGGTATCGGCTTTAAAAACACCTTCAATATTGCATTTATTACCCGGTTTCGGGCCTCCATTCTGTGCTTGTAAAGAGCCATACTGATTGTCACCAGCAGGTCTCTGACAGCAAATGGTTTAACTATGTAGCCATAAGGCTCTGTCACTCGTGCCCGGGCTAAGGTTTCCAGGTCGGTGTGTGCTGTCAGATATACGATAGGTGTGTTATAGAGCTCTTCGATTTTGGCTGCAGCCTCGGTACCATCCATTTTGCCCTCCAGGGTTATATCCATAAGCATAATGTCAGGCAATAAATCCCCGGCTTTCTGTATTGCCTCCTCTCCGCTTGTGGCAATATCCAGAACGTTATACCCTATCTTTCTTAACTTCATCTCAATGTCCCGGGCAACAATTATTTCATCCTCTACAATAACAACTCTTATTGCTGTCTTGCTGTAGGCTGCTTCTGTTTCTTGCTCCATAAGTTTATCACCGCTCCTTTCGGGCATCCGACTGGTCTCCTATGTTTTCATATCACCCAGCCTTGATTTTAACTTTTCTATCTCATTTTGAAGATCATCTTCGTCTGATATTATTGAGCGCCTACTATTATATTCTCAACATTATGAAGTAAGATTACAGAAAAAAAAAATAAGTCAAGTAAAAAAATTAATCATTTAAAATTTTTTTTAGCCAAAATATATTTGGGAAAAATTACAGGGTTATATCTATAAGCCATAGACGGGCTTAAAATTAATATCAAAGATATATTTGAACAGCAGCAGTTTTAAATCATTGGTTTTATACACTGTCTTTTCAGTGCATAAAAAATGCTTTCATAACAAGAGATATAACACCGGCAAGCATTATTCCCATCATCCATTTGATAAGAGTAAGCTCACCTTCTATTTTGGTCATACGCTCATTTAGTCTTGATTCTATTCTGATCATATCCTCTACGGTTACAAGTGAGGCAACACCAACCTCCTGAGCTTTTAAAATAGCTTCAGACAATCCTTTTGCCTGCTCATCTGAAAAGCCCGATATCTTCAATGTTTCAGCAAATCTTAATGTATCAAACGCTACTGGCATAATTATAATTATACAACAATAAGAATTTTTTTTCAACGCACACTTAAATCTCCCTTTACAGCAGCACTGCCCCATCAGGAACGTCATATGGACCGCCGCCCAGATAACCGCTGCTGTCTTTGGCCCGGATATATCTTGCCGCCCTGCCCTGCCGGCTGTGTCTTTCGGTTAGTTTACTCTTAATGATGTCGTTTTCCTCAGGGCTTATTCCGTATTTTTCCTTATAGACCTTTAAGTATTCCATGTATAGATCTAAATTTCCGTCTATAGTTTTAAGATTTTTATCCCACATCGAAGTTGGATATACGCGATACCAAAAACCCCTAACAGGCAGCCACGCAAACCCGGCCTGCATACACCAATGGAGCCACTCATGAACATCCCCTAAAATCGGAGTGCGGGCGGATTTTCTAATGCTAAACGTAAGCTCTGTTTCCGCTATTGTTGCCACAGCATGGCGAAAACTGCTTACAAGGGCAAGACGGGATGCCTCTTTCCCGGAAATTACACATGCTCGCTTAAAAAACGGCATTCGATAGCCACAGCTACCATCCTCATAAATCATATCCCAGTGAAATGTTACAATAGGCGCATTTTGAGTTCTTAACACATTGAGGGCTAACCCATAAAACACCGGCTCCAATACGTCATCATCACTCATCTCGTGAAAAAACTCACCCTCTATTATGCCGCTGTTGTAAAAAAAATCCATCGCGCGGCTGTTCCTTTCAAGCTCCTCTCCCTCAAGGTACTCTATAATTTCATAATCAGGTAAAATTAAGTTTCTATTTTTATTAAGAAAAACCTTAACATCCTCACTAAGCACACACACTATGACCTGGGTGGTAAAACAAGCCGGAACAAAGGACAGGGACAGACGTACACTATCTAATGCTTCTTTAAGAAACGCTCTTCTAAAAGCGTTAACAAATACCGTTAAATCTTTCATTTTCACTACCGCTTATAAGCCATGAAATGAACCTCTCGGAAAAACACAGTGCCTGCTCAACCTGACGGT
>JADFYB010000084.1:9791-12575 GCA_015233245.1 Nitrospirota bacterium
AAAGTGCCTCCTTCCTTTTACCCAGCGAATTTAACACTGTCTCTATAAGCTGAGACTCAGACGATACCCACTTCATCAGTCCCACATCCATGAGAAACTTGTCGTAGTGGCTAACAAAGGAGCGGGTTGACACTGTAGCAGTGCCAAAAAATGTTGACTCCACATTTATCGTCCCTCCGCCCCCGATAAATAGATCGCAATAGGCCAAAAGATGTTGGATTTTTATTTTGTTTTCCAACACATAAGCAAATGGAAAAAGAGTTTTCAGATAGTCTAACTCATAACGCGGCACTATTATTATGTTTGCCTCTGTTTTTTTATATATCTCAGGCAGCGCCTTATATAAAAGAGGATATTGTTTATCAACGTAGGAGGATTTGTATTCCTCTTCACGCACAACTATTACAGGCTTTTCAGAGTCGGCCCCTATGGAATTTAAAATCCCCTCATAGACGTTTATATCAGGCTTAAAATCACAAAGCCATAAAACCGGATCAATAAACTCATAGGAATACACCTGGGCCTTTTCAAGAGAAAATCTGGTAAATATATCATCCGGCACCATAAAGGGTTTAAACACGTGTGCCGACAAGGGAAGCGTCAAACGAGCCTGAGGCAGTGCCTTTAAAAAATTGCTTGTGTAGTCAGATAGTGGTATGTCGTAAAAATTTACAATCGGAATTTTAAGGCCAAATGCGACCCGGTTAGCATCTACGGAACACAGGCAGACCAGCTTTTCAACTTTCTGGGCAGTACAGCCGCTTTCAGCATCCATACCGGCGATGGTTTCCATAAAATCCATCTGCCGAAGTAATGAGGCATGAAGTTTTCCCTTCAACTGCCCACCGCCAAACTTTCCAACACTGCGATACTTTATGTCATATAAGTCCAGAAGCTCAGTGGTTTCAGTGTAATCATCCCCCTGCCGTGAGGTTACAAATGTTTCAACGCCGCGCTGGTTCAGTTTTTCGATAATCTTACGAAAAAACATCACACTCTTTGGCGTAGCAAGATCAATCCATATAGCCTTACCCATCAGCTCTATCCCACCACGGAGCAAGAGGGATTAAGTCATTTTCATCAAAAACAAATCCGTATTTATCATCGTAATCCTTAAGACCGTGTGCAGGTACGGAGGGTTCTATGATTTTTGCTTTTAGTGCACACGTATAAAGGCATTTAGTTTTACAACCGCCCTCCCCTATTATGGCCAGAATATTTGAAGCGGTCTCAGATTCCAGCACGGCATCCAATGAGCCAGCCTCTCTGATGTTTCCCATCCGCAGCTCCGGAAGCCACAAAAGACACGGGTACACGTTGCCGTAGGGGTCAATGTCTATAGAGCGGCGTCCCATATAACAGTCAAAACGTACAGGATTTTTTTCCCAGATAGCCTGCTGCCAGTAGTACTTTGAAGCATAACGGCTTTTGTCAAAACCAATCTCAGCAAGCCGCTTGTAAATCTCCTGCCGAATCTCCTTTGGCGGTACAAAGTCACTGAGGGTAAGTTCCCGGTTTGTTAAATTATCAAAAGAGTTTTTAAATCTGTCAGGATTAAACCGTCCAAATCCAATGTAGAGCCCTACACCAAGGCTCTTAGCAAACTCATAAACCCAATTTATTAAATGATAGTTTTCCACATAAATTGTAAACTGAAAACGCACCACCATTCCCGGGATTGCTCTAAGCCTCTTTGCTGTCTCTACAGCCTTAGCAAATCCATCCTTATACAGGCGAATTTTCCCGTAAATTTTCTCATCGCCATCCAGAGATATATCCAGCCTGTAGAGTGGAAACCGTGACGTTACGTACCTTGCAGTCTCCTCGTGCAAGTCAGGATACCAGCCACTAATCGGCGTATCTATTACCGTTTCCGGCAGGTATTTATGGATGGAATCCACTGCGCGTATATAGGTTGGGCTCTTATGAGGCTCACCACCGGTTAGATGAATTTTTTTTATTGACAGATATTTGGATGAGAACAGCAGATCCAATTCCTGAGATTTTAACTCATCCTGCCGCTTATCAGGAAGTTTCCATATAGAGCAATACCTGCAGTGGCCAGGGCAAAACTCCGTCAGTGTGTATGATATGTCATCAATGTTGTATATATTATCCATTCATTTTAACCTTATTTTTAAATTCCACAACAGACTCAGTGTCTTTTATGATTTTTTTCATTTCTCCCAGCTTTTCTATGTTATTTAGAGTATTCATGAGAGAAACACCTTCTGAACCAAACTTAATATCAAGGGATAAGTGAATTCCCTCTAATTTCCCTTTTTCTATTCCCTGTATATACCTTACGTCTTTTTCACTATAATATACCAATGCCATCCCATTTACCTCCTTACATACTTTTTCATGTAATCCCCTCAGCTGTTACACAACCTCTAACTGCCTTATGTACTTTGAGCGTTTAGCCTCCTCAGCTACCATTCTGCATAACAGATATCTTAGTTGCTATTGTAGCATTTTTTGAAGCAAAATCACAAAAATCGCTATTACTATCTCCTCAGGCGTATTGGCATTGATGAACTTCTCGCAATCTTTAGTTCTAGAATAAAAAAATGCTTTGCAGCAAATATTTTTTCCTTGACTTATCCTGTAGATTATGGTAATGTCCGATTTGAAGGGAATGGGTGGCTTGGTAACAAGGAGGTCTTAGTGATGTTGTCTATCATTATTTTAGACAATGAAAGAATTAAATTAATCAGCCACCCTTGTTTGGGAGCAAATGTAATACCCTCGTAGTAGTTTAACGGCAATGAGATTATTGACAAA
>JADFYB010000306.1 GCA_015233245.1 Nitrospirota bacterium
AATAATTATCTTAAATTCCGTTTACAAAAACTGGACTTATGGAAAACTCAGGAAAGGAAAGCTCAGAACGTATTTGAAAACATACAAGCATATTATTACGATATGATTGCGCTAAGTCCCGGACCTGGCAGAGAGTCCGAGCTTGAGGATAAATTTATCAGACCTGTTTTATCCGCTCTGGGTTTTAAGTATTCCGTAGAGCCTGTTACAGAGAGAGGATACAAGGCAAAAAAAAGACCCGATTATGCGTTATTTAAAGATTCTGAATCACTTGAATCGGCAAGCGCAGATAAAAATAATCCGAGAAAATTCTTTTCTAATGCACTGACCATAGTTGAGGCAAAGTACTGGGGACGGCGTCTTAACGACATGGATAAAACTGACAGCCTTGACAGCAGAGACCCAACTGCTCAAGCTGTAAAATACCTTGAAGACGTCCATTATCACAGCGAGGGCAGAATAAACTGGGCAATACTTACAAACGGCAAACTGTGGCGGCTGTTTTATTACAGGGCAAGTTCAAAGTCGGGGAATTTTTATGAAGTTGACCTTGAAAAAATAATCACTAACAACGATATTAGCAGCTTTCTATACTTTTACTTGTTCTTTTCAAAAGATGCCTTCATTGAGGATTCCACTACTGGGAAATCATGGCTTGATCTGCATCTTAAAAGCTCTGAGGATTATGCCGTCAGAGTCAGCGAAAAACTCAAATTTTTAATTTTTGATAAAATATTTGAGACTCTTGCAGAGGGTTTTCTCCATTACAGAAAGACAGAGCTTTTCATAACTGTTGAGACCGAGGAGTCTAAGAAAAAGATGTTTAAAGGATGTCTCACTTTTTTGTACCGCCTGCTGTTTTTACTCTATGCGGAAAGCCGCAATCTTCTGCCCATGGATAACGACAGTTACAGAGGGGTCAGCCTGAGCGCTTTAAAAGGAGACATTGTAAGTGACATTTCCAAGCATGGCATTGGTGGGATGAGTAAAAGGTTGTTCAAGTATTGGGCACGGCTTGAGGGTCTTTTTAGTATAATCTCAAAAGGTGAGCCTGCTATGAATTTGCCAGTGTATAATGGCGGTTTGTTTGAAGTTTCAGAAGATAATATTTTAAAAGACCACAGAATACCTGACCCTTTTATAGCTGAGGTGGTAGAGCTTCTTACTGTGGACACAGATGATGAGCACTCAGTTGACTCAACATCATTTATAGATTATTCCTCACTTGGGGTACGGCATCTGGGTGATATATATGAGGGGCTTTTGGAGTTTCATCTGCAGATAGCCGGGGAGGCGGTAGCAGAGGCGAAAGAAAAAGGGAAATCGGTATGGAAAAAAGTTTCTGAGCTAAAATCTGGTATAAAAACAGGGAAAAGAAAGGAAACAGGAGACGCTTATATAGAAAACTCTAAACATGAGCGGAAAACAAGCGGTTCATACTATACGCCGCCTTATATCGTTGAGTACATTGTTAAAAACACGGTCGGCCAGGTGCTTGATGAGAAATTTATGAAAGCCGGTAACCTGATATCTGAACTAAGTGCTGTCAAAAGTTTAATAAAGAAACAGAAATCCACATCCTCGATACAAAACTATGCTGCTGAAATAAAAAGACTGGAGGATGCCGTATTTGAGACCGTGTTTGATATAAGGGTGCTTGATCCGGCGATTGGAAGTGGCCACTTTCTTGTGCACACTGTTGATTTTATATCTGACAGGATAGCAGCTTTTCTTTCAAAGCATCCGGAAAATCCTGTGATTAACAGAATTTACTCACTTAAAAGAGAAATAATGGAGGAAATTGCACGCCAGGGAGTCAGAATTGATGAAAACAAACTGACGGAAACAAGCCTTATAAAACGTGTTGTGCTGAAGCGCTGTATATACGGTGTGGACTTAAATGACATGGCTGTGGAATTGGCTAAGCTTTCTCTTTGGCTTGATTCTTTTACATCAGGTGCGCCACTTTCTTTTTTAGATCACCATTTAAAGTGCGGCAACAGCCTGATAGGCGTTATGGACATATCCAGTGTTGTGCTGCCCAACTCTGAGGCATTCTCAAAAGTGCAGCGTGCCCTGTCCTTTATGATTCAGGTATCGGAGTTAACCGATGCAACAGTAGATGAGACTCAAAAGAGTAAAAAATTCTTTAAAGAAGCTGACAGTGAGCTTGCTCCAATACGCAGAAGATTTGACGTCCATATTGCTAAACATTTTATGGTTACGGGAAACAATATAAGCCGACTTGAGCGTTTAGCCTCCACACTGGATTTTGACAATGAACCTTACCCTGAGGTTGTTAAGGCATGTAAGGACGCACTTTTGATAGCGAAAGAGAAACATTTTTTCCACTGGAAACTGGAGTTCCCTGAGGTT
>JADFYB010000307.1 GCA_015233245.1 Nitrospirota bacterium
TCGTGTTTTGGTTATCAAAAACCGTTTGATCTTAAGGGTTCTGTCATTGTGCCTCTTTGTGAAAACCTGTTTATGACCTGTCAGTTTTGTTACGATTACACTGAGTTAGCAAATATATGCAATAAGGAAATCAGGGGCTGCAGCGGACGCTGTATGGTTTTTGGAGCGTGGGCGTCTTGCTATTCAAAAGACGGAGGAATTCCATGCTTTTCAGAGGAACCCTCAAAAAACACAAAATCTGACTCTGATAAAAAATCAGAACCTGCAATGGTTATAAAACCAGATACTACTGCAGAGAAGAAACCTGAACCCGATAAAAAACCGGAGCCTGACGTAAAACCAGCGCCACCAGCCGATACTAAGCCAGAGTCTGAGAAAAAACCTGAACCAGCACCTGATGTAAAACTACAGCCTGAACCTGAAGCAAAACCTCAACCTGAGTCCGGTACCAAACCTGAGGTGGCAACTGATGCCAAGCCTGAGGCGCCAAAAGATACAAAAACTGAACCGCTAAAAAATCAGGAATAGCGTTATTAGTATTCTATCTCAGGATACACTGCTCAGGTTCTTTAACACTCAGCTTCTGTGGTTAAAAGTAAATGTCTTAGTCCTTACCTCCTTGATTGAGATTTTGTTGATAGTTGCAATAATAGGTTTTGTAAGTATTTTCAAAAAACCGATAAATTCTTTTGTTAAAAAATCCATAGACAGGCTTAACATGGCTGAAAGCATTTATGCGCCTGTTATAAGAAATATATCAGACCATTTAAGCGGCATGATTATAGCTCTCCTGCTTCTTTTTGCCCGTCACATATCGATGGAATTACACCATAAAACCAAAATTTTACAATTGGCTGCAAACATCTACATTGCATGGATAGCCATAAGCATTGTATCAAGAGCTATAAAGAAAAGGGAACTTGCAAAGGCTGTAAAAATTGTAGTGTTGGTACTTACATGTCTTAATATTTTGGATTTACTGACCCCTCTTATGGCACTGCTGGACAATATAGGTTTCATGTTTACAAACAAAAAAATCAGCATGTTGACCATTATAGAAGGTGTTGCACTAACCACAGTGGTATTCTATGTCGGCAATTTTATAGTAGATAATATATCACTAAAAATCTCAAAAAAATCCGGCCTGAACCCGACACTTGAGGTGTTATTTTTAAAACTGTCGAAAACTCTGGTTATTGTTATATCAGCGGCTGTAGGCCTTGAAATGGCAGGATTTAGCCTTCAAACGCTTCATTACTTTAGTGGAGCTTTGGGCATTGGGATAGGTTTTGGCCTAAAAAATATCTTTTCCAATTATATAAGCGGGATAATAATACTGATTGATAAATCCATAAAGCCGGGAGATGTAATCGAGATTGGGGACAAATTTGGATGGATAACCGATTTAAGGGCAAGATACGTTTCACTTTTGACACGTGACGGCAAAGAGTACATAATTCCCAATGAGGAGTTGATAAATCAGCGGGTGGTAAGCTGGACACACTCAGACAATCGTATAAGAGTTGTGCTGCCAGTGGGTATCTCGTATGACTCCGATGTAAGACTGGCAATGGATTTGACCGTAGAGGCGGCAAGGAGTGTGCCGCGGGTACTGAAAAACCCTGAGCCTGTTTGCAGATTCATAGAATTTGCAGATAGTTCGTTAAACCTCTCTCTGAGGGTTTGGATAGGTGATCCGCAAAACGGAATCGCTAACGTAAAAAGTGATATTAATCTTGGGATACTGGACAGATTCAACTCTAATAATATAAAAATCCCTTACCCGCAAAGAGATATTCATATGAAACCGGAGGTCTCTTAGAGCGGGCGATAACACCAATTTTTGACTGCAAGAGTGATGTATAAACCTTGGGAGGTTAATGAGGCGATGGCGGGCACTGAGTTTAACTGGTTACATTTGTCTGATTTGCACTGGAATGAGGACAGGCCTAAAATTAAATTACAAGCTATTAGTGAATTTTATAATGATCTAGAGCGTATCCACAAAGAAATTGGCTAATTAGATCTTGTAATTTTCTCCGGTGGCTTAACCCAATCCGGTAAAAAAGAGGAATTTGACAAAGCTGTTGAAATTTTAAATAAACTATTTAAAAAATTAAAAGAGTTAGGCTCTGAAAATGTTAAATTTCTGTGTGTGCCTGGAAACCACGATTTATACCAAGTAGCAATCTAAAGGGTATTATACTATGCTATCTCCAAAAATTAATGAGGGGGTAGTAATGATAAAAAGAACGAAAGTATTGGAACATCTGACAGCAGAAGAGATAAAAGAGAAACTAAGGGAGACCACAGGGTTTTGGCGAGTACAGAAATGGTTGGTAATACTGAATG
>JADFYB010000308.1:0-706 GCA_015233245.1 Nitrospirota bacterium
AAGAAGTAAGCACTGAAAGATATACGCTAAAAGCGTCAACATAAAAGAACTTGCCGCCTGCTATAATCGCCCCTGTGCTGCATACCTTAACGGCAAGCGCAACGCCTGCCGTAAGAGTCAATGCTGAGCCTAAGATATTTACATTAGGAGCAAACCTTCTGTCGCCAATCAGTGCCAAAGCTAAAGCAGCAACAAGGGGAGTTATAAGTAAGATAAGAAGTATCATCAGTTGTCCTCTCTAAGGCTTTCCATCTGCTCCACACTCAGGCTGTCAAACGTTGTACTTATTTGAAAGAAAAATATTCCAAAGATAAAGGCAGCAATTAAAACATCCAAAGCAACTCCTAGTTCTACGACAAGAGGCATACCGTATGTTGCACTGGTTGCGGCAAAAAACAGTCCATTTTCCATTGCCAAAAACCCTATTATCTGTGTGACAGCGTGTTTTCTTGTAATCATCATCAAAAGTCCTATCATGACGGTCGCCAGTGCTACCGCAAGCGTTGAGCGGGTTACAAGGGTGGAAAGCTGCCTGACCGGCGATGTAAGATGATAGGAAAATATGACAAGAGCAATACCAATCAGCATTGTTGTGGGGATATTTACTATTGTTTCCACCTCTTTTCTTATCTTTAGACGCACTGCAAGAACATACAGTATATACGGTAAGAGAATTACCTTTATAGAGAGCGTTAACACTGATGAT
>JADFYB010000308.1:849-2317 GCA_015233245.1 Nitrospirota bacterium
CAAGGGCTGCCAAAAAACTGTTTATCTGTGCCAATACCTGTAAGTTCATATAATTATCACTCCAGAATAAAAAAACATATCATACCAAGAGCTGCCATTAAAAACGCCGCTCCCAGAAATTCCGTTAACCTGAATAATCTCATTTTAGCCAGCCCCGTCTCTATCAACACAACCACTGCCCCGATTACGGCAAGCTTGATTACAATTAAAAAAACTGCTAAGGCAATCTCCTGTGCACTGTCTGTGGCAGCTATCCCCCATGGCAGAAAACACGCAATCAAAAGAGAGGCAAATAGCAAAAACCTGATCATTGATCCCCACTCAATAAGGGCAAGGTGCCGGCCCGAGTACTCAAGAATCATAGCCTCATGAACCATGGTAAGTTCAAGGTGGGTTGCAGGATTATCAACCGGTACCCTTCCGGCCTCAGCAATTACAACTAGAAAAAACGCAATTGAAGCAAACACTATGGATGGCCTCAAAACCAGGATGCCGCTCTGAAATGAGTGTACTATGTGGAATAGTGATGTTGACTTACTGGCTAATGATACGGTAAAAATAGCCATAAGAAATGCGGGTTCTGTCAGTGAGGCTATCATCATCTCTCTGCTTGAGCCCATACCTCCAAATGCCGTGCCTATGTCCATTCCTGCCAGTGCCATAAAAAACCTGGCAGTTGCAAAAATTGCCGCTATCACAATAATATCGGCGCTGGGTGCTAAAAACAGGTTCATGGAGATTATCGGAATTACGCTTCCAACGACAACCGCTGTGCCAAACACCAAATACGGCGTAAAGCGGAATATCCATGAGGCGTTATCTGCTAACACCACATCTTTAATGAATAACTTAGCAATGTTTCGGTATGGCTGAAACACTCCGGCTGATGACCTCCCCTGAGACCAACACTTTAGCATATCCACCCACCCTGAGAATATAGGGGCTAATGCCAGCACTATCATCACCTGCAGTGCTTCTATAAAAATTAAATGTATGGATTTCATAACAGCGCCAATAGAAAGATTATTGTTACAAATGAGTATATAAGGTACAGGTGTATTCGCCCATGCTGAAGTGTGCCGGTCTTTCGGGACAGCAAAAACACTATGTCAACGATAGGTTTGTAGATCCAGCCCCAGAAACGGTCTCTTATGCGGAGGTAGTAGTTTGACTTCAGAGGAAATGCCTGGTGCCGTTGCTGTGGGGAGAGACTAATCTGTTCTTTTATATCAAACATATAACCAAAGATTCTACGGATAGGCATAGAAAAAGATATGGCGTTGTACTGCATTTTTTGATTAAGCTTTTGAAATCCACAATCCCACACCGGTACTCTGCGGATTTTCCCTAACTTCACATGAAGCAATAAATAAGTTACCGCGCAAACTACGACAATGCCGATAAAAACAAGAGGACCTGAGTATGAGGCACGGTCTGGATCCACAGGCGTAAGCCACATCCAGCCATA
>JADFYB010000085.1 GCA_015233245.1 Nitrospirota bacterium
TCCACAATATTCATAATGATAACGGCTGAAAACACAATTAATATGGTTATGAGTATGATGGATTTTCATCCTGACGGATATCTGATAAAACCCTTTACAAGCGCCTCCCTTGTTCAGCGGATAAAAGCCGTGGATGAGAAGAAAAAGATGTTTGCCGATATAGATGAAGCAATATCCCGCAGGGATTATTCTAGGGCGCTCGTTTTATGTGATAAGTTAATGGAGAAATACCCTAAGCAGCTTTTAGATATCTTAAAGGTAAAGGGTGAGGTGAATATGTTGAAAACTGATTACACTGAGGCTGAAAAGGTTTATCTGCAGGTGTTGAATATGTACAGAGTGCTGTGGGCAGTGTATAATCTCGGAAAGGTGTACTACTTTACAGAAAGATTCATCGAGGCCCGTGACACGTTTAAAGGACTTATTATCGAAAATGACCTGTTTGTACCTGCTTATGACTGGCTTGCTAAGTCACTTGAGCGGCTGGGTGATACAAGGGGCGCTCAGGGAACCTTAGAAGAGGCAGTGCATCAGTCACCTAAGGCAATACTCAGGCAAAGGGCACTTGGTAACATTGCTTTTAAGAATAAAGACCTGAATAAAGCAGAGACATCGCTAAGAACTGCTGTTAAGCTTGGGAAGACATCTCTCTTTAAGGATGCCTCTGATTACACTCAACTTGCTAAAGTTTTAGTTAAGAAGAGTAATGCAGGTAAAGCCCTTGATATGGTCAGTGAGGTGCGGGCGGACTTTCCCGGCAATGACGAAGTTCTGCTTCAGGCGATTCTTATAGAAGGCCATATTTACTCTGAATCCGAGCAACAGGAAAAGGCTGTTGAGTCATTAACACAGGCTGAGGAAATTTACAATAAGCTTGATGGCAGAGTTTCCCCTGATGTTGCCATAGAGATAGCACAGTCGTTTATCAAAAATGGCGAAAAAAACAAGGGCATGGAAATGATGAAAAATGTCGTTAGAAACAACCACTCCGATGATGGCGTGCTGAGTCAGGTGCAGGAGACGTTTAAGGATTTGGGGATGGGTGAAGAGGGACTTGCCTTTGTAGCAGACACTAAGGCTGAAATCATAGGCATTAACAACAAAGGCGTTGATTTGATTAATAAAGGCATGTTCATAGAGGCTATTGATCTGTTTGAAAAGGCTGCAGACGGGATGATTTCAAATTTCGTCATAAATCTAAATGCTCTGAGAGCCACACTTGGGTATATGCAGAAAAAGGGACGGGATGACAAATATTTGTTTAAATGTGAGAAATTCATCACCCGAATAAATGGAATAGACCCTGAGAACATGAAGTTCCAACAGCTTCAGGATATATATAACACGCTCTTGCATAAGAAAGAAAGCTGACAGGTACTTCCCCCTCGGAGTTTTAATGGAAACCGTATCATTTGTCATTCCGCATTGGAATCACGCAGAGCTCCTCATGCAATGTCTTAAGTCCATAGAGAACTCAGTTGGAGCGTTTACAAAAGAAGTAATAGTGGTAGATAACGCCTCAACAGATGGTAGTCATGAGAGGGCACAGGCAGAGTTTAAGGAAATCACCTGGATTAGAAACGATACTAATTTAGGATATGCTAAGGCTACTAACCAGGGGGTCAACGCATCCTCCGGTGAGTACATATTTCTGTTAAACAACGATGTGGTGCTATATCCTGATACAACTGAAAAGTTAGTAAACTTCTTGAAGATTTCGCTATGGGCTGGAGCTGTTGCCCCGCTTTTGTACTATCCTGATGGACAACTTCAGATTTCATGCAGAAGGTTTCCCTCAGTTGCTTCTATTGTTTTAGAGAAAGTCGGCATAGAGGAGCTTGGAGGATTTAAAAAGTGGAAACTCACCCACAAGCAACATCTACAAACGGAGGAGGTGCCGCAGCCTATGGCCTCTGCGCTTTTGGTAAGACGCAACTGTTGGCAACAGGTTGGAGAGCTGGATGAAAAACGATTTCCCATTTTCTTTAACGACGTTGACTGGTGCTACAGGCTCTATAAAAACACAGATTACAAGATTGGGCTCTGCAAAGATGCAGCAGCAATTCACCATGAGGGCGCTTCTGTAAAAAAATTAGGCTACCGGAAAAAAATCTTTTTCTATAAGGGGCTTATCCATTTTTTTATTAAAGCAGCATCGTTAGAAATCAAGAATCTGAAAAAGTAAGGATGTTTAGCCTGTCTGTAATACCACTCAGTGTTCAAATCGCTTGCACTAAATGCTGCTTTTGTGATAACATCCTGTATTAATATAATGCTTCAAAGGGGTTGATTATGACGAAAATATCAGAGTTTACTGTTAAAATGATTCTGCTTTATATTTTTATTTTTTTACTTTTTAGTTGTTCAACCTCATCAAAATCATCAAAATTTAGTGCATATAGCAGCCTCAGTGATAACATTTCACTTAATACTCAACTGCAGAAAGAGCCGGAGTTTACCCTGGGTCCTGGAGACATTATTTCTGTCAAAGTTCACAGACATGACGACCTAACGATAAGCAGCATACGGGTACGCGTAGATGGCAAGTTCAGCTTTCCTCTCATTGGGGATGTGGATGTCAGGGGTAAAACCGTAAAAACCCTTGAAGCCGAGATGACTGAAAGCCTTAAGGAATATATAGTAAATCCAATGGTAATGGTCAATCCAACTACTCTTTCAAGCCATAAGGTGATTGTCGCAGGCGAGGTTACCACGCCGGGTGTGGTTACGATGGAGGAGAACATGACTTTGCTTCAGGCGATAGTTAAATGCGGTGGGTTTGGTACGAATGCTGATAAGTCCGGTGTCGTAGTGGTAAGAGAAGGGGAAACTGCCACCTTTGACATAAAAAGAGCATTTAAAGGTGATATGACTCAAAATATTTACCTGAGGTCTAACGATATTGTATTTGTGCCGACTACTTTTATGGCTGACTTAGTAACCAGCCTGACCAGAGTATCAAGCATTTTGGGGTTTATAGTTTCGGCTGAAAGCGGTATTATCCTGACCCCTGATGTTTTAGACATTCTAAAGCATGGAAAGAAAAGTTCAAGTACCGGATTTTCGATTTCAAATTAACTGGTTGATTTGAGGTGATACAAAGAAGCGTTTGCCGCTCATGCCACGGAGGTTGTGGCGCTCTTGTTTATGTGGAAAACGGCAAAGTAGTCAAAGTCAAAGGAGATCTGGACTCTCCCATAAGCCGCGGCTATATGTGTGTAAAGGGCTTGAAATCCCACGAGATAGCTAACCATCCTGATAGGCTTAAAGTTCCCCTTAAAAG
Source organism: Nitrospirota bacterium (assembly GCA_015233245.1). Classification (GTDB taxonomy): domain Bacteria; phylum Nitrospirota; class Thermodesulfovibrionia; order Thermodesulfovibrionales; family Magnetobacteriaceae; genus Magnetomonas. The sequence goes on from JADFYB010000085.1 coordinate 3,284, forward strand.
AATTGGAGAGCGTGGCCAAAATAAATGGGCTGAGATTTCATGGGAGGCGGCTTTAGATGAAATAGCAGGGAAAATATCGGAATTAAAAAGCAGCTTTGGCCCTGAAACTATTGCTATTGGCCAGGGCACCGGTCGTCACCACTACATGCACGTGGTTCGTTTTGCAAACGCCCTTGGCACCCCTAACTGGTATGAGCCCGGGCTTGCGCAGTGTTTTATCCCCCGGATAACAGTTAGCCATCTGACCTATGGCGGCTTTGTTGTCGGGGATTACTATGGCAGCGTTAAACCAAAGTGTATCCTGTTCTGGGCACATAACCCGCTTGTAACAAGCGCTGACGGAGAGCTTGCTCCGGCTGTCATGAGGGCTCTTCACGGTCAGTGTGAAACCATTTCGGTTGACCCAAGAAGGACTGAAACAGGGAAAAGGTGTAAACTCTGGCTACCATTAAGACCCGGCACAGACGCTGCCCTTGCTCTTGCCATGATTAACCACATAATAAAACAGAATCTGTATGACAGCGATTTTATTGAGCATTATACTGTTGGTTTTATTGAGCTTAAAGACCACGTGTCTAAGTACACAACTGCGTGGGCTAAGGGGATAACTCAGGTAGCGGCTAAGGACATAGAGAAAGCGGCAGAAATTTATGCCTCTGTAAAACCCGGCATTTTAGATTGGGGCTTAGGTTTAGAGCAAAACTCAAACTCTCTTCAAACAGTACGTGCTGTTGCAATTTTACGGGCAATTACCGGTAATCTTGATGTTCCCGGCGGTGACATTTTAGGGATGAATATACTTAAGAGTTATCCCGTGTTAAAAGATAAACTTCCAACCGAGTCTTCACAAAAAAGGATAGGCGCAGAGGAATTTAAATTATTAAGTGGCTGGCGCGCTTACATGCCATCGGCTCACATCCCAGGACTTTTTAAGGCCATTGATAAGGGGATTCCCTACCGGGTGAGAGCGCTTCTGTTATTTGGTAACAATCCGCTTCTTACCGTGTCAAATCCGCAAAGGACTTTATCAGCGCTCAGAAGGCTTGACTTGCTTGTAGCCACAGATTTATTTATGACTCCGTCTGCACTTCAGGCGGATTATGTGTTACCGGCTGCTTTTTGGCCTGAAATTAATCACGTTTCAGGAATGCCGCTTGTTGTTGAAAATTATGTCTATGCTCAGCGCGCTCTGACATCATACTACAGTGCGCGGCAGGATGAGTGGATAATAGATGAGCTTTCCAAACGCCTTTCACTGCCCTCTCAGGATATGTCTTATATGGACATATTTAATCATCAGCTTGGCAATATTGGAAAAGGGTTTGAAGAGCTTGCTGAAAAGGGTGCTTACTGTCCGCCACATGAGTACTATAAGTACCGGTTTCGTACGCCCTCAAAGAAAGTTGAACTATATAGTTCAGTGTTAAAGCGGATGGGCTATGCTCCTCTTCCCGATTATGTGGAGCCTCCGGAAAGCCCTGTTAGCACTCCAGAGCTATTAAATGACTATCCGTATGTGTTAATAACAGGCGGCAGATGCCGTGAGTTTTTCCACAGTGAGCACAGACAAATAAAGGGACTAAGAGAGCGCCATCCTGACCCGCTGGTTGAGTTGCATCCGGAAACTGCTAAGGCAGCCGGAGTGGCAGACGGTGATCGGGTGAAAATTTCCACCCCCCGCGGAGAAATCCGAATGAGAGCGAAAGTTACTGTGGATATTGCTCCCAAAGTTATAAGTGTGGAGCATGGCTGGTGGTTTCCTGAGGATATTTTCCCCACATTAGCCCCCGATGAGGACTCTTTTTTTCGCTCCAATGCCAATGTTTTAACGGCAGATACTCCCCCCTATGACCCTGCCTTTGGCTCTTACCGGTTAAGAGGGTTACTGTGCAGCATTAAAAAGGCGTAATACCAGGCCATTTCAATAGCTTGACAAAAAAAATTAAATAATCGTTGTAGTATTATTGTATAATATAAGTGCGGAGATTATGTTTCTGCATAATACTCTTCAGTTGTGTAACCACTAAAAGGGAGGGTAAAAGGAGGTAGGTATGGAGGAATTTACCTACTTAATGAAACGTTTCTGGCAAGGGGTAATGAATGGTGTTAATGACATTAAAGAAATGTTCAAAAAACACCATGGCGGAGGAAGCAAAACAACAGCTTGAATCTGCTTGTAGAGGAAATTTAAGTCTTAGGTTAATTAGGCTTGCAGAAATGTCAATCTTCGCGCTTTATATTGTTTTTGAGATAGCAAAGTATTTTTGTATTAAGACTATGGTTTAGATATCTTCTATAAAATAATTCTTGATTTTTTCCTTAGTGTTGTGGTATATTATATTTAGTAAGTTAGGTAGTAAATTGTGTTTTTTGTATTAGATGCACGCAGGATTTAAAGTTCACCTTATGTATCCCAGTAGCCTTATGCTCGACATCCTTAAAAACTCTTAAAAAAGGAGGGGCAAAATGGTTTCTAAAATTATCACATTAGTGGGACAGTCCCCCAAAAGCTGGGAGGATGCAACAACGAATGTTATCAAAGAAGCTCAAAAAACTCTAAGAGGTATCACACGTATTATGGTTACTGAGTTCGATGTTAAAATGAAGGATGAGAATGTTGATGTCTTCAGAGTAAAAGCAGAGGTTGCGTTTAAGGTAGAGCATGTGTGAATTCTGTTAATTGCGTATAATTTTTGATGTTATCCGTAGAGGAGGAGAGAAGAGTGTATCTTCTCTCTTTTTTTTGCTTAAACGTATTAAGTTGTAGATTTAATGTAATACCGAGTTGCCGTCAAAAAAGTAGATTAACAAAAAACGAATAAACCACAGATTATGATTATTTAATTTATCTGTGTGTATCTGTGGTTAAAATTTTTTCTGAGTGCAACTCGGTATAAGTCGGGAAATTCTTTCCGTGTTGTCTGGAAAATATTGCCTCACATAATATTCTTTTATCTTTCCTTTCATGCGTAAAATACTATAAACCCGCATATCCACTAGTTTGGCATGATGTTTGCAACTATGATAACAGTTATAAAGAGAAGGCAAGACAGACAGGAATAATGGAGATAAACGTTAAAAGGAGGTTAATATGTCAACAGTAGGTGCAGTTGGTTCAGGGTTATCACCATATGATTTTTTGAATGCATTAGGAGGAAACACATCCTCCAGTTCATCCACAAGCTCATTTTTAAGTGACTTATCAAGTGCAGCAAAGACAGACGAAAGTTCTATAAATACTGATGCAAAAAATTTAGTCAGCGGTCTTGATACAGATGGAGACGGCAAATTATCATCTGCGGAATTTACAGCTAAAGGACTTTCAAGCGATGCCTTTAACTCTATAGATAAAAATGGTGATGGTTATGTAACAGCTGATGAACTGACAAATGCTTATTACAGCCAGCGAATAAATCAGGCGACATCCTCCATGATGAGTCAGTTTGATACAGATGGAGACGGTTCTTTAAGCTCTAAAGAGGCAACAGCAGCCGGCATCACAAGTGACTTATTCAAAAGCCTTGACACTGACGGAGACGGTAAATTAAGCGCAAAAGAGCTAAATGATGCCAATCCACAGCAAAGCATGCTTCATAAGTATAAGGCATTGATAGAAGGAATCACAGGTTCAACTTCAAGTACAAGCACTACAAGTATGACAGCGTAGAAGGCTAACATCTTAAGGAGGGTTCCCCCGCCCTCCTTATTTAATACTCCCCTACACAATCCTCCAAACAGGTGGAAGGGGTTTCAGGGAAGAGAATCTCCTCTGAAACTCCCTCCACCTTTCCTTTTTTTATCACCCACTGTAACATAAGTTCTTATGATTTATCCAGAAAAGATAGTGTATTGCATTTTGGAAAATATATAAAAATGAAGATAGATATCATAATTTACGATAGTTATAGTGAAATGCAAAAATATGTTCGTATTGAACTTATTTAAGATGAGATTGCCCTGCCCTCGAAAAAAAGCGCTTTTTCATCTATTCACCAGCGAGTTTTGTAGCTACCTCAATCACCTTGTTTGAAAGCCAATATCCGTTTTCTCAGACAGCCTCAAGAATCTCCGACACCTTGTGTACTAGTCCTCTTTTTTTTACCGCAAGCAGTATACCCACAATGCCTGTTACTGTTATATTTAGTTTTTGAGCAGCCTTTCCTCCCGCTCTATCATCCATAAGCAGTTTTATTACATCATCTATTTTGGAGGCAAGACCTACAGCTTGCCTTTCACCTTCATCAAGGTCAGCAAGAGTTAGTCTGACTGATTCATCTACCAAAGTGTAATTGGCATTGCCCCAATCGGTACGTCCAAAATCAAACTGACCCACTACCCATTAGTTATTAGTTGTTTTATCCACGCTTTTTATTATCAATTTTTTGAAGTTCCTCTGCCAACTGCCGTGCTATATCGTCATCAGACAGGTCGGCGGATAGTTCCTCAGACTGCTGTTCTTCTGGTTTTATAATGGGTTTATCCGGTATAGCGGAGAAAATCTCATACAGATACTTTGCAAGGGCCTCAACTGTGGGATAATCAAACACAAGGGTTGCTGAAAGAGTGCGTTTAAAGCCCCCTTCAAGGCGGTTCTTTAGCTCTATGGCCATCAGAGAGTCAATGCCTGCATCAAAAAGCCGCTCCCTCAAACCTATCTCCTGCGATGACTCAAGTGCCAGCACTGCCGATACCTGTTGTCTTACGTAAGCGGTTATCCGCTGTAGATGCTGATCCGTTGGCAGTTTGATGAGCTCATCCGAAAAACTCAAAACATTCACGGTTGGCTTCACTTCTTTACTTACCGTTCTTACAGAATCGAAAAATGGCGGCATCTCCCCTGCATATACAGAAATCTGATATTTGCCCCAGTCTATAGGTAACACCGCGACATTTACTGCGTTTTCCGTTATTAAACTTTCAAGAGTTTTTAAGCCCTCTTTAAGTGGAATGCCTCCAATTCCTTGGCGCTCTAACCGCGCCTTTTCAGTTTCTCCAAGCCGTGAGGCCATACCAACATCGCCCCAAGCTCCCCAGTTAATGCTTAGACCGGGAAGCCCTAAAGCTCTCCTGTACCGCATCAGTGCATCCATAAAGGCATTTGCTGAAGCGTAATTGCTCTGGCCTTTTGAACCTATAAGGGCAGCTACCGATGAAAAACAAACAAAAAAATCGAGATTCATATCCAATGTTCTATAGTGCAGGTTCCATGTACCATAAACTTTTGGAGCCATCACTTTTTGGAATTTCTCTACAGTCTGATTCAAAATCATACTGTCATCCAAAACTCCGGCGGCGTGTATTATCCCGTGAAGAGGCGGCATCGTATCATTTATAGCGCCAAAGAGCTGCTCAACTTCATCCACAGAGGAGACATCGGCTGAAATTACCATCACGCTGACTCCTTGTGCTTCAAGCAGAGAGATTTTTTCACGTGCTTTCTCATTTGCTTTACTTCTGCCTGTCAGAACAATGTGACGCGCTCCTTTTTCCACAAGCCAGCTTGATAGTTCAAGTCCCAGAGCGCCCAATCCGCCTGTAATCAAATAAGTTGCATTATTTTGTATAAATCCTGTTTTTGCTGATATGTCAATTACCACTTTGCCTGTGTGTTTTGCTGCTGCCATGTACCTGAAAGCCGACACAGCATCGGTTATAGAAAACACCTTATGAAACAGTGGTTTTAGTTCTCCTGCGCTGACATGAGATGAAATTTGCTTTAACATATCTTGTATAGCAGTTGAGTTTTTTTGCGATACTTCACCCATATCAAAGCTATAGTATGAGATATCAGGACGATTATGTTTTACATCCTCCTCAGTCCATATGCCGATTTTACCAATTTCAATGAAACGTCCCCCATTGGATAGCACCCTTAGACTTTTAGGGATGTATTCGCCGTTAAGGCTGTTTAACACGACACTCACGCCACGTCCTTGAGTGAGAGCCGTTATCTCATCAGAAAAATCAAGGCTTCGGGAATCCATTATGTGATTAACACCCTGTGACCTTAAAAAATCCCACTTGCCACGGCTTGCAGTAGCATATATATTTGCCCCAACCATCTTTGCAATGTTTACTGCAGCTAGTCCCACTCCCCCTGCTGCTGCATGAATCAGTATGCTGTCACCAGTTTTAAGACCGCATAGCTCTATCAGGCCATACCATGCAGTTAGATATGTTGGTATAGTGGCAGCCTCCGCATATGAAATGTTTCCAGGCATTGGCACTGTAAACGATGATGAGGCAGTTGTATAGGTTGAAAATGCTCCGTTTACCGGAGCCGCTATAACACAGTCTCCGGGTTTTATGTCTTTTACACCTGTACCGATACGGCTGATAACTCCACAGCATTCAAAGCCTAACGTTACATCCTCTGCAGCCTTATTGCCGGTGTACTCTCTGAGCATTCCGAGAGCGTTCAGCACATCACGGAAATTTAGCCCTGCTGTCTTTACCTCTATCTCCACCTCGTTTTCAGAGGGATTTTCTCTCCCTGCCGGCTTTAACTCCAGTTTGTCCAGCCTACCGTAGCCATTGAGTCTTAGCGCCGTGTTTTCAGACACTGACGCTCTGCCGACACTTTTAGCCTTACGTCTCTTAAGGCGGCAAACGTATCTGCTGCCATCTCTCATAGCAGCTTGTTGTTCTTTTCCGCCATTAAACAGTTCGTTGTAAAGAAACAGGTTTTCGCCTTGTCCGGCAATTGCTGCTAAATCCACCAGTTTGCCGGTAAGTTCCGGGTGTTCAAGAAACATTACCCGTCCAAAGCCCCACACCGAAGATTGCCAAAAACTTGTGCTGGTGTCTTTATCTTCTAAAACAGGCCACACTCCGCGGGTTACTATCATAAGCTTTGCGTTGCCATGCCTTACAAGTGCTTGTACTGTATGAAGTAGTGTAATAACTCCAATATTGCCCTGCTCGTCTTTTGTATCAACCACTCCGACACTCCACAGATAAACAACTCCGGAGAGTTTTTCGATTGAGGAAAAGAGTTTCTCAAAATCGCTTGCAGACTGAGGGTTTATCTCATAGCCTCCACCATCGGAGAGCTCTCTGTATGCGGTGCCGGGTTTTACAATGACACTCTTTAAACCATTTTCTTTAAGCAGGGATGACAGTTGCGTTCCAACCTCGTCTTTGCCAGTAAATATTGCCCATGTGCCGTCAATTGCCGGTAACTCAGAATTTTGCTCAATCTCTTTTCTTTCCCAATCTGTCTCGTAAAGAAAATCCTCATGTGACTCATCTAAAGCAATAGAGGCACGGCTAAACTGCCTTGCAGTAAAACCTGTAAATTGCGCTATCACTTGCCCTGTTTGATCAATGAGTGTGATATCACCGGTTATGCTTTTATTTGATTTGCCACTGTCTTTAAATATCGTATGACACCATAATGTATTGCCAGTTGTAGGCGGTTGATAAAAGTCCACGCATTCTATGGAAAAAGGTATATATATGTACTCATGCTTTAAGGTATCCGCTGTTTCTTTGCCAAACACAGCCTCAGGGCCATTCACGCAAAAAAAGTGCACACAGGAATCTATTAGCCCGGGATAGAGGAGATATTCATAAACATTGCCATCAAACTGGGGACACTGCATTTTATTGAAAGCCTCGTTATTATTATGCCAAATGTGTTTGTTCCATAAAAAAGATGCTCCAAGGTGATGGCCGAATTTATTTATTTCCTCGTAAAACTCTTCTATATTAATTTCCTGCCAGCCTTCAATTGTTTTATCAATCTGCAACACCTCATGTGAGCTATGAGGCTCAGAGCTTGATTTTTCAAGTTTACCGCTTATATGCGTGCTCCATGACTCGTTACCACTGTCACTACTTGAGGCGCTTACCAACTGAAACGTGTAAACATCTTTCTGTAACGGAGTAAGTATAAGTTGGAGATTTAGCGTGCCGTCCTCTGGAACTACAACTGGCTGCTGAAAAACAAAATCCTCAAGCTTACAGTGTCCGCTGCCAAAGACCTCTTTTGCCGCCTGTATCACCATAGAGATGTGAGACGCCCCGGCCACTATCAGTTTGCCGAATATACGATGGTCTGGTATATAGGTTGGAGAGTTGGAGCTAAATACAGATTCAAAGCGAATCTCAGTGCTCATGGGAAGCAACATTCGCTCTCCGGGAGATTTCCACTTTAGCGCTGTAACCTTTGAGGCCGTAGTTCTATCTATTTCATAACGCTTGCGCGCAAATGGATATGTTGGCAGTGTTGTAACTTTTTTATAACCGTATGGAGCGTTAAAATCTCTCCAGTTTATATCCATTCCGCAGACGTATAGGCCTCCAAGGGTTTTCAGTATCTGCCGCCAGTCGTTTTGACCTGCTCTTATGGATGGAAGCCATGCAGTTGCTTTATCATCAACACACCTTCTGCCCATGCCAAGAAGCACTGTTCCAGGGCCCAACTCCAAAAACACCCGGTAACCGTCCCTATATAGTGTTTCAATGCCTGCTAAGAACCTGACTGTGCCTCTAAGGTGTTTAACCCAGTAGGGGGTACTTAATTCCTCGCCGCGATAAAAATCTCCGCTTACGTTTGATACAACAGGTATTTTGCCTCTGTGATAGACAACTTTGTCAGCAGTTTGAGCAAAACTCTCCAATACCGGCTCCATCAAGCGTGAGTGAAACCCGTGTGAGACTATAAGTTCTTTGCTTTTTATGCCACGCTCTGAAAGACGCTTGCACGTTTCCATTACACTATCCTTAAGTCCTGAAATCACAATGCTGTCATGGCCATTAACCGCTGCTATGGAGACATCATCAGAAAATAACTCCTCCAGCACCAAAGTTTCACTTGCAAACACCGCTGCCATTGTGCCATTTCCGGGGGCCTCCCACATTAATTGTCGACGCAGAGCTACAAGCATTAAAGCATCCTCAAGCGAAAACACTCCTGA
>JADFYB010000005.1 GCA_015233245.1 Nitrospirota bacterium
GTGTGTTGAGATATTAAAATCCTCTCCACATCTTTAAAACGCTCAGGATGGCGCGGCGCTATTATCAAAGACAGCGAGGAAAACTCTGTTTTTAATTTCTTATAACAGGAGAGAATCAGCTTTTCCTCACCCTCATGCGTACTTCCCATAACTATAAGCGGTCTTTTCATTGCCGTTGCCCAGTCAGGGATTTCTTTTGGAGGCATCACATCAAACTTAAAGTTTCCAAACGTATGAACGATTTCACGCCTTGCTCCGAGTTTTATAACGCGTTCGCTATAAATTTCACTTTGCATTCCAAAAAAGGATATTTTAGAAAACAGCTCCTTCATGAAAAAGTGGATTTTCTGGTATCCCCTGAATGATTTATCAGAAATCCTCCCGTTAAGTAGCATCACAGGAATACCACGCTCCGACATCTGATGAAACACCTCTGGCCAAAGCTCTGTCTCCATTACGATAAACAAATCAGGACTTATTGCATCAATTGCCCGTTTAACGCAGGCAGGAGTGTCAAACGGCACATACACAATGTTTCCAACACCCCTAAGTCTCTCTTTTGCCGTCTGTTGCCCCGTATCCGTCACTGTTGAAAGCACAACGTGCGGGGTTATCTCATCTGTAATTTTTTTTATAAGCGGCACTGCCGATATCGTCTCTCCAACTGAGACCGCATGAATCCACACCACTGCCTCACCCCCAGTATCTATCACAGAAATATTGCTTCTTGTTTTGTGGCCACTGCCCGGCTTTCTTAAAACAAATTGATACTTCCCCGTCCGTTCCATAAACCACGTTGTTCGTAAGCCTGATGCTCTCTTAAGATACTGATATGGAAGCAAAAGTAAAAATGCTGCAAAATACAACAGCCTGTATATAAACATCATAGAAGTAACTGTTCCTTTCTATTTGTGAAGGTAAGAGTAATTTAAAAAACATACTTTTCTTATTTTTCTCATTTTTTTGGTGTATTTATTATACTGTGTACAATAAAGAGCGTCAAGCGAATTATCTCATTAAAAACTAGACAAAAGTGTAAATTTGACGCAGATAATACGCAGTTGCTATACTTGGAATAGCACGTGAAACTAAAGCAGGCTTAGCTAAGAAATCAATATTAACGGTGTGGGACGTGAAAAAGACATGGCGACGACAATAGACACATTAAAGATATACGAACGGCTTAAGAGCGCTGACCTTAGCGACAAAGCGGCTAAGGAAATTGCAGAGGTATTTAAAGAAACTTCTGAGGGGTTGGCAACACCCAGCATCTCTACTATAAAATCAGAGATAAAAGAAGAATTATCGAAAGAACTGGCGACTAAAGCCGATTTAAGAGAAGAAATAAGAAATGCTACAGCTGAATTATTAATCAAAATCGAAAAAAGATTTGCAACAAAGGCTGAGCTTGCAGAAACAAAGGCCGAACTCCTTAAATGGATGTTTATTTTCTGGGCAAGCCAAATAGGAATTATAGTTGCGCTGATTAAATTTTTAAAATAAAAACTTGGGAGGTATGGGACAATGGCAACAACAATAGAGCTATACACAATGCTTAAAGACAAGCTCGGAGAGGCTGAGAGCAGGGCTTTGGTAGAAACCATTGAGGAGTTTTCTCATAAAGCTAAAGAAGAGTTGGGAAAAGAATTAACCACCAAGTCCGATTTATTGCCACTTGCAGAAACAAAGGCTGAACTCCTTAAATGGATGTTTATCTTCTGGGCAAGTCAGATAGGAATTATAGTTGCGCTGATTAAATTTTTAAAATAAAAACTTGGGAGGTATGGGACAATGGCTTGGGAATGCCCTGAGTGCAAAATATATGTGTTCATCTGTTTATCTGTTTTGCGGGCGGAGCTCTCCTCCCCAAATGGTGATCCTCCTACTAAAATTTTACGGCGGAACACCGGTTAAAAAATTCTCTACCAGCAAGCAAACCAACAAAACATGAAACTAAACAATCCAATCGTTAACCCCAAAACCTGAGGTCAAGGAGGCTGGCCTCCTTGCGGGAGGGTTTAAGGGAGGGCAGCGCCCTCCCTTAAAATACTCTCTATCAGTCGCCTGTCAGATTGGCAATGATTTTTACAACTTCATCGGTCGGGTTTTTAGATTCAAACAAAGCCCTGAGTCTTTTAAAGTCATCCGTCATTGCCTGTCGTTTTGCACTATCCTCATAAAGAGCCAATATCTCTGCTGAGATTTTGGCCGATGTGGCATCATTCTGGATTAATTCCTTTACCACCTCACGCTCCATGATGAGATTTGCAAGGTTTATGTGGCTAACATCTATAATCATTTTTGCTATACGAAATTCAACTGCCGGCATCTTATAAAACACCACAAGCGGCACTCCCATCAGCGCCGCCTGAAACGCAGCCGTGCCAGATTTCATAAGGGCCACGTCACTTACGGCAAGAACATCCAGTGACCTTTCGGCAACAAACTTAACTCCAAGTGAGTTAAGGGCAGTAAATTGCGCCTTATATTTTTCTATATGAAGGTTTGGAGCTAATGCTATTACAAATTGAAATTCGGGATGTACGGCTTTTATGGTCTTAATAGTGTCAACGATTACTGGTAAATGGCGTTTAAGTTCACCGTGTCTGCTGCCCGGGAAAATTCCAAACACTGGGGCATCGGGGTTTATAGAAAACTCTGCTTTTAAAGATTCGGCGTCAGATACATGCTGCAGAAGCTCCTCCATGGCCGGATGCCCTACAAATTCACAGTCCGTCCCTGCTTTTTCATACATTTCCGGCTCAAACGGCAATATTGCCGCTATTATATGGGAACGTGCGGCAATCTTTTTAATGCGTCCGGTTCTCCATGCCCACACCTGTGGGCTTACATAGTAAAGCACCTTTATGCCGTACTTTTTAGCCGCCTTTGCTACAAAAAGGTTAAAATCCGGGAAATCTATCAAAACTAAAACATCTATTCGCTTTGTTTTAAAAATCTTTATCAGCTTTCTGTATGTGCCAAAGAGTGTTTTTATTGAGGAAATCGCTCCAAATATGCCAAATGCTCCAGTTATTCCGGCTACAAGCTCAACCCCCTCAGTTTCCATTTTTTTGCCGCCCACGCCTAAAAGAAACAAATTCGGCCACTTCTCTCTTAATTTTTTAGCAAGGAGCGCGCCGTACAGTTCACCCGAGGACTCACCGGCGATAATCATCACCCTTAAAGGCATGATTGGATTATATCGGCTACTTTTCTTATGCTTTCCGCAGGCATCTCAGGATAGACGGGAAGAGACAGAACCTCAGAGGCCGCCTGTTCAGAAACTGGCAGATCCCCCCGTTTCAACCCCTGTCCTTTTAATGCCTCTTGAAGGTGTATTGGAGATGGATAATAAACTACCGAGGATATCCCTTCATTTGCAAGCGTCTCTTTTATCTTATCTCTGTGTGCAGAGCGTATTGTATATTGGTGGTAACTGTGAACGTATCCATCTGGCTCCGCAGGACATCTTACAACATCTTTAAGGAGCGAAGTGTAGAGGTTGGCGTTTTCCCGCCGCATTCTGTTTTTTTCGTCAAGTCTCCTGAGTTTTATGAGAAGCACTCCAGCCTGAATTTCATCCAACCTGCTGTTAAAGCCGACCTCATGATGTACATAATTACCGCAAGAGCCATGATTTCTTAAAGTTCGGATTCTTTCATAAATTGTATCACTTTTTGTCACTACAGCGCCGCCATCACCGTAGCAGCCAAGGTTTTTGCTCGGATAAAAACTAAAGCATCCGGTATCACCAAAGGTACCGGTTCTTCTGCCGTTTATCTGTGCTCCGGTTGATTGAGCGCAGTCCTCTATCACATGAAGATTATGGCTATTGGCAATATCCATTACTCTGTCCATATTGCAGGGCAGTCCAAACAAATGAACCGGCAAAATGGCGCGGGTTTTCTTAGTGATTTTGTCTTCAATTTTATTAACATCTATATTTAGTGTTTCATCATCAATATCAACAAACACGGGTTTAGCTCCCATGTAGAGTATGCTTTCAACTGTGGCAAAAAACGTAAATGGTGTTGTTATAACCTCATCGCCTTTTTTTATGGAAAGAGATGCCAAAGACAAAAACAGCGCACCTGTGCCTGAGGCCACCCCCAGCGAGTGTAAACCGTTTACATCTGAACCGGTTAAAAACCGACTGAATTGCTTTTCAAACTCTTCAACATGAGGGCCTAATACGTAGCGAGTGCTTTTGAGAATTTCCGTGACTGTCCCTATGACCTCATCCTGTATTTCAAGGAATTCCTTTTTCAGGTCTAACATTGGTATCATATTTTTCTCTTCCATCATATCTTAACTATTTTTGAGCCGCTGCCACTGCTGCATGCTCTCTTAAAGCTGTGCTTATCCTAAGGGCAATATCAAGTGCCCTCCTGCCGTCATATCCCGACACTACCGGATGCCCATCACTAATCACACAGTCAACGAAACTTGAAAGCTCCTCTTTTAGAGGCTCCACATCAGAGGTTATGTTTATTGTTTCCATATTTCCATTGTAATCATAACATAGCAGCTCTTGTGTTATGTAATCAAGTTTTAAAAAATTATTCCTGCCGACTGCCTTAAACGTCCTGCGCTTTTCTTTAGACATCCTGTCTGCGATGAGTAAGGCTCTCATCCCATTTTCAAACTCAAGCCAGGCGCTTACCGTATCTATCCGCCCTGATACAACCGACTCCTCCGTTACATACACCGATTTAACCTCGGACTTTGCCACTGCATAGGCTATGTCAATGTCGTGAATCATCAGATCAAGCGTGACATCCACATTAAGAGCCCTCTCTATCAGAGGTGACACACGCTCAGCCGCTATATACAAAGGCATCTCATTTACTAAACATTTACCGATTGACTTAAACCCCGGGTTGAACCTCTCAATATGCCCTACCTGTAGCACAAGGTCTTTACTCTGAGACATGCGTATCATTACATCAGCCTCATCAACAGTGGAGGCTATAGGTTTTTCCACAAACAGGTGCACCCCCTCATTCATACACTCCATCGCTATATTGTAATGAGTTGCCGTAGGGGTGGCAATGACTACAGCTTCAACCTGCTTTAAGAGTTCCCTGAAGTTTTCGTAAACTTTTACATTGAGACGGCTGCCAATCTCCTGTGCACTGCTTAGATTAATATCCGAAACGGCAACAAGGTTAGCGTTTTTAATCTCCGAAAGGACGCGAGCATGGTGTTTGCCAAAATATCCGGTTCCTATAACTCCCACCTTTAACCGGGAGTCCTTATCCACATCCCCCGCACTGTCTGACTTTAGATCGTACATAATTCTTTTAAAATACCATTCCCCCATAACACGTAACTGCGATAAGCTTATAGCACCAGCCATAATACAGTTAAAGACGATAAAATTGCAAGCAAAACATTACAGTATAAATCTACAATGTAAAAACTACATTTTACATTCTGCATATCTATAATAACGTCAAATTGTTTCTATGGATAATTTCGTCAGAGTATTTATAACCAAGTATGCCCTCGATTTCTGAGGTCTTATGCCCTGCAATGCGCACAAGCTCAGAGCTCCCGTAGTTAACTATCCCTTTAGCAATCTTCTTTCCGTCAAGTGTGGTACAGTAGATGGCATCACCGCGTTCAAAGTTTCCCTCAATAGACCTAACTCCTGAGGGCAGAAGGCTTTTTCCGTTACTCACAAGAGCTTTTGTTGCACCCTCGTCAAGACAAACACTGCCGCGGGTATGAAGATAGGAGGCTATCCAGCTTTTTCGTGCACCATGCCTCCTCTTTCTTGCATCAAATGTAGTGCCAAAGGCAGTGCCTCCTCTTAAAACACTCGTAAGCTGCCCTGACTTCTTTCCGTTTATAATGGTTACGGTAATGCCATGTGCAACAGCAATTTTAGCAGCTCTGATTTTTGAGTACATTCCGCCTGTGCCGGATATTGTGCCGGCACCGCCTGCCAGCGCTTCTATTTCATCGGTTATCTCTGCTACCTCGCTGATTAATCCTGCTTTGCTGTTTTTTCTTGGGTCGGCAGTATAGAGGCCATCCACATCGGAAAGTATTATGAGTCTTGAGGCATTAAGTAAAGTTGCAACGAGGGCTGCCAACATATCATTGTCACCAAATTTAAGCTCCTCTACAGATACCGTATCGTTTTCATTGATAATTGGGATTACCTTTAATGAAAGAAGTGTGTTGAGTGTATTTCCGGCATTAATGAACCGTCTTCTGTCAGAAAAAACATCTCTTGTAAGGAGTACCTGCGCAACTTTCTTGTCAAATGCACCAAATGCCTTCTCATATGCCCACACAAGAGAGCTCTGGCCAACTGCGGCAACAGCCTGCTTTAAATTTATATCGCGTATGCGACCATCTATTGAAAGCTTGTAACGCCCAGCCGCTACAGCACCCGACGATACTACAACCATATCGTATCCCTCATCGTGCGCTGCCGAAATGTCCCACGCAAGTTGCCCTATGGTTTTTTCATTTAGCCCCTTTGCAGAGGCTAAAATGTTACTTCCTATCTTTACCACTATAGTTTCCGGCATCCCGTAATTATACCTTAACTGACGGGAATTCAGAAACTGTACTATATATTATGTTCTTTTATCTTATTGAGCAGTGTTTTGTAGTCAATGGCGAGGTATCTTGAGACCTTGCTCTTATTGCCCTTAAATCTTTCAAGGAGCTCCCGGATGATGTTTGTTTCGTAGGTGGCTACGACCCCTGAAATTACATCCTTTAGTCTGAGCGGGCCATCCTGAGGGAGTGAATATGGCTGTTTTAGAAACATTATGTGTTCTATGGTAATCATATCAGGTGCGGCTTTAAGCACGGCGTTTTTAGCAATGCTCTTTACCTCTGCAATGTTCCCGGGCCAATTGTGAGTGTCCAGCACCCTGTAGGCCTCATTGGAAACAATCGGCACGTCTATTTTAAGGCCAGCACATGTGTTTGCCAAAAAATGGTCAAATAAAATCTTTATATCTGCCGCCCTGTCTTTAAGTGGCGGTGCAGGCAAAAAGAAATCACTTAACCTGTACAGCAAGTCCTCTGTAACGTTGTCAGAATTAGCAACACTCTTAATGTCTTTGCTTACCGAGGTAATAAGGCGAATATTCAGGTTTTCCGGTTCAACCCCTCCTACAGGCAAATACTTGTGATTGTCTATGGCTATCACGAGTTTTTCCAAAAGCCAACCAGGCATATTTAAAAAATCTTTGACAAACAATGTTCCATTGTTTGCTTCACTTAAAAGACCTGTCTTTTTCTCACTGCCTGCTGATGCTGCTTGTCCAAACAGAAAACTCTCCATATCAGCCGGTGCAATTGCCTTTGTGTCAAACTCAGCAAAAACTCCGTCAGCTCGTTCACTTAAAAAATGGATCATCCTTGCCATCAGAGTCTTACCGCAGCCCGGTAGTCCGTGGATTAACACCTTGTAGTTGGTCTTTGCAACTCCTTTTAAGTCGTTAAGGATCCGCTTCATTGTGTCATCACGGGTGAGGAAAGCTAAAGTGCTTTCGGTACTCTTGTCCAGAACCGAATATGAAACCACCTCTCCGTATGGCTGCTGTTTTAAACTTAGTTTTGATGGGGATTTTGCTGCTGATTGGTTGTACTGGCCGGAAACTTGCTCCGATAACCTTTTCCTGCCGCGTTTTGACTTTACTGGTTGTGATTCATCTGTGTTTTCTTTTTTGTCCATAAACGAACAAAGCTCCATTAGTTATTAGATTTTAAGACACTGTCACGTGACATCTCCTTGCCACTGAGTTAACAGCGTTTATATGCAACCTTGTCCCTCGCTGAATCATGCCTTAGCATCGAGCGTAGTGTATCACAAATGATTCATAAAATCAATATGTTGAAGAAATTATTTTGAACTATGATTACAGTGATTAAATGACGGACTATGATTTTTTAAAGAATTTAACATCGACAATAACCTCTATTTTTACTCCTTAATCATAGTATTCCTGAAATCATATAAATCATAATTCAGACATTTTGTTATGTCCCTCAATCAGCAGCCAAGGTTGCAAAATACTCCCAAACCTTATAAAATATCACCTATAGAAAGTAACTCATACAATATGTAAAGCTGTGTTTCTTCGGAAGGTGTTGTATTTGGTGTAATGAAAGATGTTGTTTCTTTAGATAGTTATCTTATATAAGGAGGGCAGGATATGGAAAAGAAGTTATTACTTTGTAAAGACAACACAATAAGGATAGAGATAGAAAAATGTGTTGAGATATTGAATAAAATATGTAAAAATGTTGTGTTCAAGAGCTTACCCCAAAATGTGGATATAGGAAAAGGTGATGATGATTTAATTTCTAATAGTAAACGTGAGTCAAATTTGCTTTTTTCAAAAGTCAAAAATGCGGGATATGACAAACTTGTTTATTTAACAACACGAAGGTATAAAAATAACTATTATTATGATGATGAAGATGCTGAGTCAGTTGTAACTATAGTATCTTTTAGTAATTGGGATGTTTATACTAATTTACCTAGGGAAAACGGACTTTTTTATTTTATCACAGCAATTTTACTAGAAGGCTTTTATGACTCTGAAGATTTAAAGATGCATTACAAACGTACCGGATGTGTATTTGATTATTTAGATGATAAGAGTGATATAGATTACGGGATGAGAGAAGGTCATATTTGTGATGATCACCAGAAAGGACTTACGGAAGCTATAAACAAAAACTATGGACTAAAAAATATTTACGAGGATACACAAAAACTGCTAAATTTTCTAAGAAATAATTCAAAGTGGAACAGGAACGTTTTGTCTGGGGGTGATACAGAAGAGCTATCAACCTTCGATGAAAGATTGTTTATAGAGAATGTGGCTAAAATATATGAAAAATCCGGAGTAGTTGCCAAACCTAACGAACTCATTTACAACTACATAGTTGACGTTTATCTGGAAGGGAAAACAAAAACAGTAGTTGAATGTAAATTTAATTTGCAAGCAGGGATGATTGCAGTAAGTGAATTTGCAAAAAAGGTTGAAATACTGAAAAGAAAAGGCTTGATAGATGACGGTGAAATTGTTTCATATATAGGCTTTACTGATGAGGAAAAAACTATTGCGGAAACACATAAAATTAGACTACTTACATTTGATGAACTGAAAAAGCAATATTTAGAAGTAGAAGCGACAGTCTTAGGTTTTAAAACTGTTATAGAATATAGAGCAAAGAAACCTAAATCCCCAGATATATTTGTGATAATACCATTTATAAAGAGTTATGATGATGTTTATGAAGGGATACAAAAGGTAGCTGAAGAATTAGACTTAGCATGTGAAAAAGCGGATGAAAAAGAGTTTGAAGGTAATGTAATGGATAGAGTTTACCAAATGATAATAAACGCAAAAATTGTAATAGCTGTATTAACACCTCTTTTAGAAAAGTGTGATAAAAAGCTTAGGGTTATGTGTCATAATCCTAATGTTTATTTCGAGCTGGGCTATGCACTTGCTATCAAAAAACAGGTGATAATGCTCACTAATGATATTGAAAGTTCTCCTTTTGATGTACAACAATATAAAAAGATTCCCTATGAAAGTGTTACAGAGATGAAACCTAAACTCAGGGAAATGCTGGAAACCATTATTAGAGAAGGATACAAAAAAAGCCGTAATCAACAAGAGTCAGCTTCATATTAAAAAATAGGATAAAGCTGCCCCTTTTTCAGATGATGGTATTTCTAAAAAGTTATCTTTTTAAATTTTTTCATCTTTTCGTCTGTTTAGCGGGCGGAGCTCGCTGTGAAAATTTTTAAGCGGCGGAACGCCGGTTAAAAAATTCTTTAATTCGGACAGCCACAGGGGGCAGCCACTACATATAAAAATCGCTGATAAAAACCTAGGGTCAAGGGAGCTGGCTCCCTTGCAGGAGGGTCTAAGGGAGGGCAGCGCCCTCCCTTTACACTTAACTCCCTTCTCACTCAACCTTCAATAAAAAACATTCTCAAGAAACAAACCTTTGGCAGGCATGGTTTTACCGGCAAGAGTTCTGTTGCAAGCGTTTATTATTTCATTTATTTTTAGCGTATCAACTTTGCCATAACCGGCATCAACCAAAGTGCCGGCTATGTTTCTGACCATGTGGCGAAGAAAGCCACTAGCCATTATCGTTATCTTTATATAGTTTCCTTCAATAACCGTTCCAAAAAGATCAACATGTTCCATTACTGATATGTTTAATGAAAAAATCTCTCTCTCAGTTGTTTTAATATCAGTGTCTGAAGCTGTAAATGATTTAAAGTCTTTTTTACCGATAAAACACCTTGCCGCATCAGTCATTTTGACAACATCAAGGGGGCGCTTCAGGTGGCAGCAGTACCTATAGAAGAAAGGACTCAACACCTCTGAGTTATAAATTAAGTAAAAGTAGGTTTTAGACTTTGCATCATACTGGGGGTGAAAGCCGGAGTCAACAACAGCGGCAGCGGTTATTTTAATATCCTCAGGGAGAGAGCTGTTTAGGGCTCTCATAAATATGTCAGAGCTATGGGTTAATGATGTGGTAAAAGCGGCAATTTGCCTTAGAGCATGAACCCCTGCATCAGTGCGGCCTGAGCCTATTAACGTGACATTCTCACCGGTTATATCCTCTAAGACGGCTTCTATCGTACCCGCAATAGTTTTACCGATGGGTTGCCTTTGCCAGCCAAGATAATTTGTCCCGTCATATTGTATAGCCAATCGGATTTTTTTTGACATTTTTTTTAAGGGACTGTTAACTGGCAGCATCTGAGTCAACAGGTTTTAAATAAATTTTTAAAAACGGGCGAAGTTCCTCAAAATGGACAAACAGAGAGTCACGCAGGTCTGACACAGCCTCCTCAGAGCTATCCCCCTCTCCGTACAGGTCAACCTCAAGACACTCTGCTACAAATCTGTCATTTTTTTGCCTTATTGTAAAATGAAATGTTTGTATCATTAGGGTGTGGCGGAATTGTTATCAGGCGTCTTTTATGAGGTCTCAGGGCTGCCTGAACCGCTAGTGCTTGCAGACATTTCGGAGTAATTCTTATAATATGATTGCACTTTTGCGATATAGTTTTTGGTTTCAGCTGGCATTCTTGACGGACGTCTTTCAAGATTACCCATACCCCAGTTGTATGCTGCTACGGCTTGAGTGACATTTCCATCATATCTGTCCAAAAGTTGCCGGAGGTATTTAGTGCCACCCTCGATATTTTCCTTGGGATTAAATGAATTTCTTACGCCAAGGTCTCTGGCAGTTGCCGGCATAAGCTGCATAAGTCCTCTTGCTCCGGCTCTGGATATGGCATGGGAGTTGCCACCGCTTTCAGCTCGCATCACAGCTTTTATCAGAGCTGAGTCCACACCGTATTTATCTGCCGCCCTCTGTACCACCTCATCATATCTGTCAACTCGTGAGTTTGGAGCCATTGTGTTAGCGTTAGAGGAGTCGGTTTTACTATCAGTTGGTTTAGTGTTATCAACTGTGCCAGGATCCTCTAAAGATTTGTATGACTGCTCAAAATCCTGACGCTTTGCTATATTATTTGACGCAAGCATGGCATCACGGTAAGCATAAGCTGACATTGCACTATAGAGCGATGTGGATGCAGTTGAGGACTTATTGTCATCTAAACCAATAGAGGGAAGTTGATTCCCTGCAGCCGGCAAAATATTCCTGTTTTGTCCATCATCTTTTGAGGTTGATATATCAAGGGCTTTAATAAAGGTATTCTTTAGAGTTTCCTGTTGGTTAGGGTTAGAGTGCTTATGATTATCGGGCTTTTTATGGTTCATTGCGGTGTGTAAAACCGACCTGAAGTCCTGCCTGCGCTCTAAAGATGACCCGTCAGTTTTTGGAACCAGGTCCTGGCCACTGTCTAAATTTGCATTTATATTGCCAACCATATGTATATATTGTTGCAATTATTGTGCCAGAGCTTTTTTATAAAACCGGCATTCTCACCAAAAATCTTGACTTTTTAAGTGGTATCTGATATATAATTGGTTAAAGTACACACAATATACTTATCCGTAGCATAAAAGTATTTATGTAGTGTATTGGCTGTTGAGTATAGTGATGTAATTTGTACATTTGCGAAGATGAGAGTGAACAAGGGGATGGTCGTTATGGCTTGATTGAGACAGGCAGTTTTTGTTTAAGGGAGTAAAAAGTGGATTGGGGGGTATATTGCCTGCGATTGTTTATATTAATTGAAGTTCTCAATGATTATCCCAAATTTATAAAATTAAACAAGTAGGAGAAAAAAACTATGAGTATTTCAAAAGAGAATTTAGTTATGATTGCTCCGGCATCTGCATCGGTAGCAGAGAGTTTTGTTGAGCCTTTGAATGCTGCGATGGATGAGTTTGAAATTTCTGTGAATGAGAAACGCCAGGCAGCATTTCTTGCTCAAATTTTGCATGAATCTACATCTCTGACGCACTTGGAGGAGAATCTAAATTATAGTGCAGACGCTTTGAAGAATTACTTTGGCTCGCACTTCAAGCCAGAGGAATTTGCAGTTTTTGCCAGACAGAAAGAAAAAATTGCTAACAGAGTTTATGCTAACAGGATGGGTAATGGTCCCGAGACTTCAGGTGATGGTTATAAATATAGAGGGAGGGGGTTAATTCAACTGACTGGTAAGGACAATTATAAAGAATGTGGAGATGCTTTAAGGTTAAATTTGGTTAATGACCCTGAATTATTAAAAGAATCTGTTAGTGCATGTAGATCGGCAGCCTGGTTTTGGAAAAAACATGGGTTGAACGAATTAGCCGATAAAGATCACTTTACAGAAATCACTCATAAAATTAATGGTGGAAAGATTGGTTTAGTTGAAAGAAAAAATTTTTGGGCTAAAGCAAAAGAAGTTTTTGGAAGCTCTTAGAAGTTTATTTTGGATTGGGGTTTCAAAACCCTTTGCGGCAGGGGAGGGGGTCTAACGGGAAGGCAGCGCCCTCCCCTGAACTCTCTTCGTCCTTCCCCTTACTTAACTATTTCAACTTGTTTATTTGGAATTTCGCCAAACATCTCAGGTGCATAGAGCGCTTCAACACGGCTTTCGGGTAGCAGGAATGTTCCCTCGTTATTGAATCTAACCGTATATGTCACACTGAATTTCCCCTTTGGCACGTACCGGTAGTATGCTCTCAGGCCTTCAAATGAGTTTTCTCTATAAACCTCTTCGGCATAGCCTTGGGGTGCTGTCGTGTTGGCTGAGGAAAGTATTGCTGAGTCTCTTTTTAGGCCGGTGCCCAGTATTGATGACCCTGAGGGGATTGGATCTGAGACTACCACCCAGGTCATATCACTTTGAGCATCTATTTCAAGAGTTACGCTTGCAACATCACCCTTTGACCACTTGCCCTGGGTTTTCTGCTGTACCGGCTCCACGGTTTTCTTTATCCGGTATCCGGTTGAGACAGGCTCTTTTAGCGGGATAGCAGCAAGCGATGAGACTGTAACCCACGGTGCTCCATTACCATTGTGAACAACGGAAAGAGTATTTCCTTTGCCAGTATTTACATCAGGAAAGCCAAAAGACAGAGTGCCGCCTTTTGGAGTTTTATTAAAATCAAGTGTTTTGCTCTTATCCGATAAGGTAGCCGATGTGGTTCCGGTTACTTTTGTTTTTTCAAATTTATCAGAAAACTTATCCATCGCCACAACTCCCCACGCATTAGCAACCGTTGTGCTCCAGTGGCCGTGTTTTAGTGACTGCACTGTGCCATTAGCTATACGGACAACATCCTCTTTCCAATCATCAAAGGAAAGCACCGTAAGGAGCGCCTTAACCGTGTTGGTATCCGGTGAGGACATAAGCCAAAACAGGTTTTGGTTAGCATCTGCTGACAGTCCCATCACTGTGCCCTGTGTATTCATTCTTGAGCGTAAAATTGTTTTTGCCTCTTTTAGAAGCTTATCCCTATTGGCGATGTTTTGCCCCCGTTGAAGGATGTTCATCCAGTCAAGCAGGGCTGAGGTCGGCCACAGATTAGGCTCGATGGTTATAGGTTTAAGGTAACCGGCTTCAACCGCAGCGTAACGGGAAATAGCCTCAATAGCGACAAGTTTTCTTATTGATACATCCGCCGTTGGCAGCGCCGAATTCCGTATAACCTTTCCCTCCACAAAATTAGTAAGAGCGCTGAGCATTTGTGATAAGATGGATTCAGGAATCTTATATTGTGCCTCGTTAAGTATCGAAAGGATGTATGAAGTTAGCACATCGCTGCCCTCAGTCATTGTTGGAAAATATTTTGCAAAACCATCTTTGTCAAGATATGCGGGGATTGTCTCCATTATCTTATCCAGTCCCTTTTTATCTTTCAGAGCGACGGCTTTCGATATCCTCTGCTCAAGGCATGTGTAGGGATAAGCACTCATAAAGTTAGAGACACCGTCAAGTCCATTAGATAGCCGCCCTGTGACTTTTACATCTATACCGCCTTTTTCTGAAACAGCACTTGCAGGTTTTTCAACCTCAACGGTATATTTTTTATCTTTGAGCTGACTAAGTGTTGCCTGAAAAGTCCTAACCCTTACAGCTTCAAGCACTGTGGAGAATTTCTTAAGTTTATCTGAGGCTTTACCAGAAGTCTCTTTAGCCGCAACCTCATAATCAATTCGCTTGATGCCGTAGGGAACCTTGATTTCCCAGCCGATTTCTTTTGCCTCACCGGGAGCCAATTTCTCAGTTATTTTATTACGAGGGGTATTTCCCGCTTTTCCATCCATCGTTAATTCTAACCCAACCTCTGCTTCAATAGTACGGTCTGAGCCGTTTCTAACGGTAAACCCAGCCTTGTAACTATCCCCTTCACGGACAGTTGGGGGAGTGCCGCCAAATAATATCAAATCCTGAGACGACTTTATTGTGGCCTCTCCTGTGCCAAATAGATTAGCACCGGATGTCGCCACAGCAGCTATTTTAAAGGCGGTAAGAGAGTCATTGAGTGGAATTTCAACATCAGCCTCTCCGTTTGAGTCAACCGTTACAGTGCCTTTCCAAAAAAGCAGCGTATCAAACAGCTCTCTGGTAATTTGTCTTCCTCCGCCACCTCCATGCGCAAGGGCTTTCTTACCGAAGTGGCGCTTACCTACCACCATCATCTGGGCTGTTGAGGTCACAACTTCATACGGGCGCTCCCCCATCATTGCCTTTAGTAAATCCCAACTGCTGTTTGGATATAGCTCCAAAAGCCCCTCATCAACTGCAGCCACTGCAGCCTCTGTGCCGGAAGACACCGGCTTTCCGTCTGCCGTCGTTACCTTTATATGTACTTTTGCCTTACTGCGAATCTTATACGTGTCCCTGTCAGCCTTGACCTCCACATTTAGCGTGTTTGGCCGCCAGCCAACCCTGATTTTGCTAAGGCCAAACTTATAGGCAGGTTTTCCGGGATCAAACATAAACCCGGGTTTTTCATCCCCAATTCGCCCCCTTACGGCAAACACCGACACATAGACATTAGGCGCATAGTTATTCTTTATCGGAAGCTCAAACACTGGCTCTTTACCGCTTACTTTCTTTACGAAATAATCAATCACTCCCTCACGCTCTGCCGACACTAAAACCGTTGCCTCCCTAAACGGCATTCTGACCTGAAAACGGGCAGTCTCACCGGCTTCGTATCTTCTTTTTTCCGCAATTACATCAATCCTGTCACTGTTACCTGTGCCTGAAAGCCACCAGTCATTGCCATCTGAGACCCAGAACTCAGCATCTGAAAACGATTTGTTACCGGCATCATCAGTTGTTACTGCCTCAACTATAATGTTACCCCCAAGCGGAGCAGCAGCTTCACAGATTAACAGTCCCTGAGCATTGGTTTTTCCCTCACACGCCGTCCCTATCTTCTTAATTTCAGTCACACTGCTAAAGCCGTAAAATCCTCCGGTTATTCGCCGTCTGTGGCTATAGTTTTTCCTCTGGAAAAAATCTGCTTTAACCGGAGCATTGGCTACAGGCTTACCTGTTGTGTCCAACACCACTGCCTGAAATCTGACAGCATCTTTAACCAACACCCATCGCTGTGTTTTAACACCGATAAAGCGTTTAGATGGGTACATGTTTGTATGTGTGGAGACGGTTTGAATTTCCCCGTTAGGGTCTGAGTACTCAAGTTCAGTTAGGAGCATTGCAGGAGCTTTAATGTCAGGGATTTTCTTAAAGACAGCCCTGCCTCCGCCTCCATTATCAAGATTAAAACTCAGAGTTTCAAGTTTAAACGGTTTTTCTTTTTGTATGTTTTCACTCTTGCTGTCGTCATCGGAGTTATCTTCAGTTATTGTTTCGATGCCCTCTTTCAATTCATTGCCGGAAAAAGTAAAATCCTCAAAGTCCTGGAAGTGCAGTTGATATGAGCTGATTTCCGCCCTTACTTTCACTGGAAGCTTTGATGCTCCGCCTCCGGAAAGATACGCAGCCGACACGTTAAACGCCACCTCTTTTGGTTTTATCAGAGGCGTTTGGGTGACAGATAGTTGCCCTCTCATCAGAGGCACCCGAAACTCCTCCACTTTAAATGTACCGGTAAGAATATCAGAGGATTTCTTACTGCTTTTAGACAGAAGCGATTCATAGTTGCCAAGCTTGGCATCTTTAGGAATCTGCCATGTGCCCTCAGCGTGCCCGCTTGAATTCCATTTTATCGGAATGTGGTAACTCTGCTCATCTCCGCGATGAGTGATTATCATCTCATTTGGAAGCTCCTCCGGTTTAATAATGTCAAATCCCAGGCCAGTTCTCTTTCTGGCAATGTGTTTAAAGTGAACGGTCTCTCCTGCCCGAAACAGCATACGGTCAAAAATCGTGTGAATTGTAATCTTACCGGATTGTGAATAATCATTTGAAAATAAATTAAATCTCCACGGCTCTATCCCTTCATTCCAGCTTGAGTGAATGAAGGTCAAATCGTTGCCTTTTCTGGCAAATACAAACAATCCGCCTCCAATGCCATTTAACGACTGTGAGTTTTCGGTATAGTTTATTTTAAGGTTGCTATAGGGGAGTTTATCTGATGAAATCTCCTTGTTGACCTTAGCAACGCCGCTTTCGTCTGTTTTGCCTTGCCAGATGATTTTACCGTTACTGTCTCTTAGGGTGACATCGGCATCTTTTACCGGCTCTGCCGTATCAAGGGTTGTAACCCAGACTATGGAGGACTCACGTCCCCATTTAAAGTGAGCCGACAGATTGGTAACCAGCGCTCCTGCCTGTACGTACATGGGTTTAGAGTCTTCCAACAGGTGTTTACCTAAAATGCTGCTCTTTAGCTCTACAATGTGAAATCCAGGGGTTTTAAGTGGAATCCCTATGACTTCAAAATCTTTACCGGCTCCGGGAAGAGGAATGGTTACACTTTCAGTTTTGTCTTTATCCGTAAGAACCGGTTTTTCTCTTACAGCCGATGACAGAGTCCGGAGCCATTTAATTATATCCTCTTCGTTGGCTTTGGCGGTGTGGTGAATTTTCCCATTTACTTCGCTTATTATTTCCTTTTTTGTTCCTTTAAGCATAGTTTCTATATTTCTAACCGTTATAGGAAGAGCAGGGTTTGCGTTTAACTCAAGAATCCCAAACCGTGAGGCAAATTTGGCAAGCGGCGGATACGTGTCTGTTGATACTTTCAGAGGGAATTTATCAGCATTTGAAAGCAGCCGTCCTGAGTCATCTTTAACGTTAGCAGGTAAGATAACGCTAAATGTTGACTTTTCAGGAAACGGTCCTAAAAAAAGACCATACGTCACTCCGGTATCGTTATCATTTTCGCCGGTGTCTTTTAATTTCCATGTTTTACCGGAATCTGACCTTAAGGTAATCTCTTTAGCAACATTCCACGGAATGGAGGCTGAGGAAAGGATTTTCATAGGAGTCAGGGGGATACACTGATTTTCGGGACGTTCCCGCTGACACTCAAACGTTATGGTAAACGGTGGGCGGGTTTTATAGGTAAGGGGTTGATCTGAAGTTGTGGCAGCACCGGTTTTGGATTTAACTCCTTTGCCCCAGATTATCTTTACCTCTTTGTCAGGAGGAAGCGCTCTTTTACACTGAAACACCAGCATGGGAGCCTTTTTGTCCTCTATCCACATGGTTTTTATTATTTGCTTTTTCATTTTGTCATCCAATAAATTAATACCGATTTTCTCTCCTATACCGCTAACACTGCAATAGACGTTTTCCAAAACCGATTTTTCATCTGCAGCGGCATCAAGTGTAAAAGCAAACGCTTGTTCCTCCTCGATAATTGCTCCTTCGTATGGCTCTTGCCTGATAACAGCAGGGCCTCCGGTTGAGAAACTAAATTCTCTCTTTCCGGTAATAGCCTTTCCTGAGAGAGTTTTCAGATCGTCTTTGAGTTTAAAGTTACATACAACACCTGCCGGCAAATCAGCGGCAAAATCGTAAGACCAGTTCTTGCCGTCAATCCATCGTCCTGTGGCGTTATCGGTACAATTTGTGTCAAAAGGATTTTTGAGGAAAGGGTTGCCAAAGGGAACAATCTGCTCTGAAAACCGCACTGCCACCTGTCTGACATTCTTAACAGTACCCTCCGGAGTAAACACTTCAACCTGCGCTGATTCCACAGTGTGGGCTATTGCTGATGACACTAAAA
Source organism: Nitrospirota bacterium (assembly GCA_015233245.1). Classification (GTDB taxonomy): domain Bacteria; phylum Nitrospirota; class Thermodesulfovibrionia; order Thermodesulfovibrionales; family Magnetobacteriaceae; genus Magnetomonas. Next base: position 18,639 of record JADFYB010000005.1, read on the forward strand.
ATAAGGCAGCTAATATTAAGAAAAGTATGTGTAACTTTATGAGATTGTTTTTCATGTGTTTCCCCCTGCGTATAATAGACAATTTATTTTTTAAGTTTTGCGTTTTTATTCTAAGTTTTTATGTCGACAAAAGCAAGTATGAGTTAAAAATGATTTAAGGGAAAGGCAATGCCTATTACGGCTGGGATTAAGGAGAATCAAAAGAACATCTACTTTCAGTCCTATTTTTTTATAAATCGTATTATTAACTATAGCATCAAAAGCAGCTATAGTTTGCAATATCTTGATTAATTTTCCTTTATTTTTTAAGTTATAATAGTATTTAATTAGATTAAAAAATAAAACATTAAATCGTTTCTATTATATATATTTACTATAAGATTAAATGGAAGAAAAGATGGGAGTTTAAACCATAACAAAACTATAATTCCTTTCTATTTTGAGTGGGAAAAAATAAATATTTGTTTACTTCTCTTGACATAATATCTATTGCTATATATACTGATGATATGTAATAGATCGGATGATTGTTTGTTATTTTAGATAAATTCATTTTAAAAGTGATAACTGTTTTACTTTTAAAGAATTATACAAACCGACATTAGGAGAGTATGGTAGATTTGGCAACATTAATGGGATTGGTTGTATCATGCGGTGGAGTGTTACAAAGTGCTTGGTATAATGAGAAAAGTAAAGAATTAGTAGATAATATTTATAAAATAAAAGAAAAACTAGAAGGGTTAGAAGAGTTTAATCAAAAATATAAGTACTTGTCGGGAAATTCAAGTATTTTATTAAAAAAAGAGTCTAATAAAATACCATCATTTTTATTACCGATTGATCGCTGGGCAAACAAGCTAACGGAATGTTCACAGGTTGACATGGAGAGTGGATTTATAATGTCTGATAGTGGTGAAAAAGCAAAAGTATGGCACATAGGGAAAAAGTATATACTTAATATGATCAAACCTACTAAAATAATAACGTCAATAAATACTTTGCCTTTTACATCAGAAAATAATCATATTTATACTACAGCTGTTGACATGTTAAAAAAGAATGAACTTGAATTAGCTATAGATTTATTTATACAACTAATTAACTCAAATGAAGCAAATTATATTCTATGGAGAACATTCAACAACCTTGCTATTTGCTATTTAAAAAGTTGTAAATACAAATTTGCATTAAATAGTATAGATCAAGCATTTGATATTGCAACAGATGATGATAAATCTATCATATATTATAATAAAGCTGTAATATTATATGAAATGGAAAGTTTTAAAGAAGCAGTGTTTTATTTTGAAAAATCTCTCACAAACAGCTTGATTGCTGAGGATGCATTCATAGGGATGTTTGATGCCTCTACGCATATTTAGGAACTCTATGGACAATCAAAACAAAATTAAGGTTGATCTTTCTGGATTAGTACGTATTATAGGTGATAAACTTTATTCTACACCCTATGTTTTTATCAGAGAAAATGTTCAAAATGCAATAGATGCATTGCGATTGCTTCCTACAGATGGTCGTGTTTTAGATGGTAATAGCTATGTTAAGGTTACAGTAACTAAAAATATTGTTGAAGTTGAAGACACTGGCATTGGGATGTCTGAAGTTGACCTATCGGAATATTTTTGGAATATTTGTAAAACATCAAAAAATAACGAGAAATCTCAAAAATGCAATGTTATTGGAAGGTTTGGGGTTGGTGCATTTGCAAATTTTAAAGTTTGTAGTGAAATAGAGGTTCATACATGGCGTAAAGGATTTCTTCCATTAAGAACTTTTGTATCTAAATCAAACCTTGAAAAGAATATTCATGATTATGATCTTAGTAAAAGTAATAAAATAAAGAAGTTTGGAACACATATTATTGGAAAGATGGAAAGTACTTTGAATATAAATGATTTGCATAAATACCTAATGGAACATGTTAAATATTTAAATGAAAATGTTTATTTTAATGGAGAAAAAATATCCACAAAAAAGTTTCAGTATATTAATAAAGAAAAAGCTCAATTATTATATGAAAAACAAATAGAGGTTATCAATATCAACTTAAATATCGCATATTACGAAATTGATTCAAAGATAGTTATTGAAATTAATTCAAAAGATATTTCTAAAGTATTATACTGTTCATTAAATTTAAAAAGAGGACAAGTTAAAATTTATTTAAATAATTTTTTATTAACCTATGATAAGAATGCTTATTATACTTGGAGCATAGGTTTATCAGGATTATTAAATTCTAATATTTTAGAACCGGATGTTACCAGAGAAGGTTTAGATGAAAAGTCAACTGATTTTTTGAATAAATTATTAGAAAAAGTAAATAGTATAACTATAGATTGTTTATCTGATCAAAATGTATTGTTTGATTATAATTCTGACATAATAAGCTATATTGCTCAGCAACCATTTAAAAAAATACATAAATATCTTGATAATTTAGATATAAAAGTTTTTGGGAAAAAAGATAAAATTAAACTTCGTAAACTTATTGATGACAATCAAAAAATAAATAAAATTTTGATTTCTGAAACAGAAAGCATTCCAGCACACATTAAGTTAATGAAAGATCAGGGTGTTGCTACAATCTTGTTAAATGAATTACCTTTAGATATTAAACCAATTGTTATCAAATACCTTAAAGAGAATTGTTCAGCAACTATGATTTCTGATTTTGAAATTAAATCCATTAAGTTGGATGAAGCATCATTAACAATTGAAATGAAATCTTTTCGTTCAGCTTTTAAAGAAGTATTGCAGAATTCCTATTTTGTAAAAGATCCTATAGTTGTTTTATGTAAATCAAACCAAAATATAGATGTATCAGTTAGTAATCTGTCACAGGATTTTTGTGTAAACGTTAATGTTGAGAGTGAAAACGTGAAACTAATATTAAAACATACTAACACAAGTGCTCTTAAAATGCTGATAGACAATCTGTTATGTAAAAGATATCTTTTTGATGTTTTGGTTAAATTTTTGCCTGATGATATTACAACAGCAATGGCCATGTTTAATCCCAAACCCCATAAAGTAATTATAAATGATGTTTCATTATTAACATTGATTCGTTCTAATGAGAAAGTTAAATGGAGTGGTCCCGAAGAGGATTGTATTAAGGTAGAATCGACAGAATTTAAAGACATGGAAGGATATTATATTAAGATTCCTGATTATATTAGTGAACATATAAAGCCACAAATTTCTGTATGTAAGACACCTGAATTTGTATGGTTGTTTTATAAACTGACTGCATTTTTTACGCTAAAAGATACGAATTTTTTTCTAATAGAAATAGAATCAAAATGTATATTGAGTGATGGTACTGAAGTTCAAGGGTATATAAAACCTGGGAAAAATGTTCTAGTCTTTGATACAGGAATTTATTTGCCTATAGCATTTCCATTGTTGAAAAATATTTTACCAATTGATTCAAAAAAAGAATTAGAGTTTAGTTTCAGAAATATATCTCGAAACAGTAATGATAGCTAATATTAATTAATATAGCAATAATGTAATTCATAATGTAGTAGTCAAGAAAAGTGTTTACAAGTAAAGCTAAAAGAGATGAAAGAGTCAAGGCTTTCCGGTTAAAATAGTTTAGCCAAAACATTTTAACAATAAGGAGGAAAGCCAATGACTCAAGGACAGTATATCATAAATCGGAAGCTGAGTATATTAGATCTTGGCAAGACACTAGGCAACATAAGCGAAGCCTGCCGGAAGTTAGGAGTTAGCCGACAGCACTATTATGACATCAAAGATACAATAGAAAAAGAAGGTTTGGAGGGGCTGAGAAGTCCAGAAGAGCACATCGTATTGGCAATCGAGTGATGCCGGAGATTGAGCAGGCAATATTGGACTACGCCCTGGAGTCTCCTACTCATGGTTTAAACGCGTACGGTCAATGAGTTGAAGGGTATTGGCATTAGTGCGGGTGGGGTACGTAGTGTCTAGCTTAGGCACAAACTTCATGTAAAGAGCTTGAGACTCAAGAGGCTGGAGCAGTGGGCGACAGCTAACAGCAACATTCTAACAGAATCTCAGGTTCTTGACAATGCCAAAGAAGAGCAACAATCTCACGGGGAAGTGGAGAGTCCCCATTTTTTCCGCCTCTTCTATGAAAAGCCTGACTGCGGTTTTCAGCATTTCTTTGGAATGCTCAACGTGTTTCCACAGCTTGAAACATCCAGCTCAGGACAATATGCTACAAAAACCTCGTCCTCCTTAAATACAATTATGTCATAATCTATTGATACCATTTGCCTCCTCGTTTATATTATACAGAACACTAATAAAGACAACATTTTGTGTGCCAATAAATTCAGATTCCATCTTAGGGTCGCCATCCTCAAGCAACATTTCAATTACTTCTTTTAAATTGTTGTTGATTTCATAAAGGGTTTCAGCCTGAGAATGTGCTCCAGGAAAACCTGGCATGTATCCAACATATAAACCAGTATCCGAACAACGTTCAATGACTGCTGTGTATGTTTTCATTGTTATCCCCTCTGAAGACTTTAGCTGACACTCCTGATCAAAATCCTCAGGTAATCATTTTAAATCTTTTTATTATAAAAATCAACAGGTTTGCGTAACTTCTCGATGGCCATACCGATGTTTATTCCTTAACATGCGGCTTCTTTGAACACCCAGAGGAACCGCAATCGTGGCAGCCCCCGGCGCTTCCTTTTTTAAACATCGATCTGTACAAAATATAAACCGCCCCTGACACTATGACCGTTATCCAGAAGTAATCACTTGCTGCCATGTTTTTACACTCCTATTTTTAATAATGCTCCAACCTGATAAATTACAAATGCCGCCACCCAGGCAAGAGACAATTCATAAGAGACTGCAACACCAAACCATTTCCATGAACCAAACTCATGCTTAAACGCTGCAGCCGTAACCATGCACGGCATATAAATCAACACAAACACCATAAATGCGTAAGCACTAAGAGGGCTGAAAGCCCCGTGTATAGCAGAAATCAGCGGTGACGGGGTCTCTTTTGGCCCCCCTCCGCCTATACTTGATATCATAAGGGATGAAAAAACATTCCTTACCGAGTCACTGCACGCCTTTATAAATGAAATGATTAACTCTCTTAGATCATCTGCCACAGAAAATGTCTTTTTAGCTTCCCCCTTTTTTGTGCCGGCATATATCTCCCCATCGTGCTGACCACTATTTCTTTGGCTACAACACCTGTTATGAGAGAAGATACCGCCTCCCAATTGCCAAAGCCAAGTGGTTTAAAAACCGGCGACAGCACCCTTCCGGCCTGTCCAAGATAAGAATCCCTTTTGTTTTCAATCCCCCACGGCAGATTAAAGAGAAACCAGATAAGTATTGACATAGCAAAAATATACGTTCCCGCTTTTGCTACAAAATGCTTTCCCTTTTCCCAGCTATGAACCATAAGGTTATTAAAGGAGGGAATCCGATACGGCGGTAACTCCATGATAAACATCGAGACCTCTCCCTTAAACAGCGATTTCCTGAAGATGATTCCTACTAAAAACGCAAGTAATATTCCAAGCACATACAGCGACCACAACACAGTTCCTGAGTGTGCGCCAAAAAACACACTGACAAACAGGATATACACAGGGAGCCTTGCGCTGCAAGACATTAAAGGAATAAGCAGGGCTGTGAGGATTTTGTCCGCACCAGTCTCAAGCGTGCGGGTAGCATAAATAGCCGGCACATTACAGCCAAACCCAAGCAGCATTGGAATAAAAGACTTTCCATGCAGACCCACAGTGTGCATAAGCCCATCCATTACAAAAGCCGCCCTTGCCATGTATCCGCTTCCCTCTAAAAACGTGATGAAAAACATCATCGTAAAAATCATTGGGAAAAAAGTTAGCACAAGGCCGACTCCGGCTATAACCCCCTCGGTAAGAAGTGAGACCGTCCACTGTGGCGCACTCATCAGCACTAACAGTGCCCTCAGCCATGTTGTTACAGGACCTGAGAAGGCTCCGCTTATCCAATTAGAAAATGGCGCTGATATGTCAAAAGTCAACTTAAAAATAAACCATATAAATACAAGAAAAATGGGAATGCCAAGATACTTGTTAAGCAGTAGCTTATCAATTTTTTCAGTGAACTCAATTTTAGGTACAAGCGGTCTTGACAGCACCTCGTGTGCAAGGCCGGATGAGATCGCATACCTGGCATCTGCTATAACAGACCGTATATCGGTGTCATGAGCTTCTCTGATGTGCTCTGTAGCTCTGCTAATTATATCAGGGCTGGCAACTGCCTCAAACTCTCTTGTTATTACAGGATCACCCTCCAATACCATGTATGAAAGCCACTTTAGAGGATATTTACTCTTAGCCTCCGGATAGTGTCGTTGTGTCTCCTCTTTGACAACTTGCATGGCTGATTCAACATCCTCGTCATAAACAAGCTGTTTTGGTTTTCTGTCGCCACGATTGCCGCTTAACGATATGTTTACTACGGCATCTAATAGTTCTGACACTCCTTGTTTTTTCCTTGCCACTGTGGGGACAACAAAAATACCAAGCATCTCGGCCATTTTCCTATAATCTATTTTATACCCCTTTTTCTCTGCCTCATCGTATATATTAAGAGCCATTATTATGGGAATTTCAAGCTCCATCAGTTGAATAGTAAGGCTTAGGTTTCTCTCAAGATTAGTAGCGTCAACAACATTTATTATACAATCCGGTTTGTCATTTAAGAGAAAGGTTCTGGCTATAACCTCATCTTGCGAAAAAGGACTCAGGCTATATACGCCGGGTAAATCAACAAGTTTTATCTCTATATCACCGTGCACAAACACTGCTTCTTTTTTCTCCACCGTTACACCCGACCAGTTGCCCACATGAAGCCTGCTACCGCATATGGCATTAATCAGGGTTGACTTACCAGCATTGGGGTTTCCGGCTACTGCTACAGTTATATATTTTTTTGGATTAGTTACTTCTGTCATATCTGTCCATCCCTTTTAACCATTATTTTCATGGCAAGCCCTCTTGCCAGGGCGATGCGTGAATCGTCAACTTTAAACAGCACCGGACCGCGTCCTTTGTTGTTAAGCATTTCCACCACTTTCCCGGCCCTTATCCCTAACTCCTGAACCCTGTTGTGGTGGGCCGTTATTGATTTGTTCTCTGGTGCTTCAGTATCTGAGTGTATGCTGTCCTCCAATATAAACTCTGTAACAACAGCCTTGCTGCCTATTTCCAATCTGGCAAGCGGCATTGTCTCAGCAACAGCAGATTTCATTGCACCACTGGTATCCTTGTACCCCTTATGCAATTGCGATATATTATTATGAAAGAGACAATCACTACAAACTCCAAACAAATCCATCCGGTGCTTTGTAATTTTAAACCCGTGCTTTTTAGCTATTAATTCCTGCTGTTTCTCAATTTTTTCATCATAAATCTCAATTTTTTTACTGCATTGTAAGCACACTAAATGATCATGGTGGCCAACACCGATGTTGGGTTCATAGCGGTGTATCCCATCCCCAAATTCGCACTCACGGGCTATTGCCGAGTCAGTCAAAAGCTTTAGAGTTCTATAAACTGTTGCCTGGCCGACAGAGCTGTCCTTAGCACTTACTATGTTATACAGCTCTTCAGAGGAAATATGCTTAGCGTTAGAGAGAAAAACCTCAAGTATTAACTCACGCTGTGTTGTCATCTTAAGCTGTCGGCTGTTAAGGTATTGCTCAAATTCCAACTTTGCTTCATTAATCATATTAGATCCCCAATCTGGTGAAATGTTTGATAAACGATATTGATTATCATTCTTATTATCATATATTAAAAAACTATGCCTGTCAAGTACAATATGACAATCTTGAATTCTTCAAAAAATTTATTGTATATTGGCTTCTTATATGTTTAAATTTAACTGCCAGACGGTGGGAAAATAGTGTCAACGTATATGGTCATGTGCATTGCTGGGCTTTTTGCGATATTTAGTACCACAATGGCTAAAAGTCCGGTTCTGCCCCTGTATGCCGCATATCTGGGGGTTGGAACATCAGGGATAGGGGTTATAGCCTCAATCTCACCTATAGCCGGTATAACGTGCAGTATTCCGGCTGGAATACTTGCAAGCAGGTACGGCAGTAAGAGGATGCTAGTTGTTGCCTCATGTGTTTTTTTTACTGCACCACTGCTGTATCTTTTAGCGTCAAATGTCGTGTATCTGTCGCTTGTAAGGTTCTATCACGGGCTGGCTACGGCTATATTTATTCCTGTGGCTATGTCTGTTATCTCTGGTTTACATGTTGAAAAAAGGGGTCAATTACTGGGAACGTTTTCAAGTGCAACACTGACCGGAAGGTTTTTTGCGCCTATAGTAGGCGGCACTCTAATAGGCTTATTTGCAGCAGAGCACCGAATGGGTTTTAATGCAGTTTATGCGTTATGTTGTCTTAGCGGTCTGATTACAATGCTTTTAATTTTTAAACTGCCGAAGGATGCTAATAATTTTGAGCCGCCAAAACGCACTGATATTATAAATATGCTGACAAAGTTATTGACACGCAGAGCAATACTGATTGCAGCAATGGTTGAGGCTGCAGTGCTTTTTTCTTATGGAACATTTGAGACGTTTTTACCGTTATATTTTCTAAGTAAAGGGCTTGATCCTTATAAGATAGGGATAGTGCTTTCAGCTCAGATAATATCAGTGGCACTAAGCAAACCGCTCATGGGGAGGGTTTCCGATAAGCATGGCAGGGTTAACCAGATAATAGCAGGGCTTCTGTTATGTACCTTATGTGCAGGGTTTATTAGTTTTGTAAACAGCCTCCTTACTGGATTAATAATTAGCATACTGTTTGGTCTGTGCAATTCGGTTGTGACCTCAGCGACATCAGCGCTGGTAGCAGACATAAGCAGCAAAGAGCAATTAAGCTCATCAATGGGAGTGTTTGCCTCAGTGATGGATATAGGACACACGGCAGGACCTCTTGTATCAGGCATAGTTGCTGCATCTATTGGCCTAAACAGGGTGTTCTTTGTATCATCGGCAGTGCTTGTTGCCGCTCTTATAATGTTTATCTCTTACCGAAGGAGATTAGCTGGATTTTAGAAGGTTCAAACAACGGTCTTACCCCTACGTAACTATAAATTTAACATGCTTGCACGTAACTTCTCGGAGGTTTCATATAACCAAATATTAAGAGTATGCAATTTTACCCTATAAACAGAGCTATTTCATGAATTTTTCGGGAAACTGCTTTAAAATCCCATCCGCCAGGAGATCTGATATTACATACATATGCTCTTTCATTGTCTCCCATATCTTTGCCTCAGAATCAAAATCTTTTTTTGAAAGATCGTCTATCTGTGCAATATGGTGACCTCCATGCGCAACCAGGGCTGAAAAAAGTGTATCTTTTGGCCAGTTAGGATTAGCTGAACTCAAGAAGGTTGCAAGCTCATCGGCATTCTTCGTTAACTTATCTACGGCTGCTTTTTGTGCTCCTTTTTTGCCTGCAAAAGTAGCATTCATATAATCTTTAACTGCACCATAATGTCCTGCAAAAAGCTTGAACAGCTTTTCGGAGGCATCTTTACCATAGTATGGGGTTATTGATTCTCCAATAGCCTTAGCATTCTGAACAACCTGTTCCTCCGCAACTTTTGCGGCTGCCTTGTTACCATATTTTGTTGCAAATACCACATTCCTGACCCAAAATATATGTCCGGAATATAGGTCACGAAGGGCAAGCTTCACTTTAACGCTTTGAGGTACTTCTGCTATTCCCTTCATGTCCTCTGCAAAAGACGGAACAGATGCAACAAACAATAGCACGCTGAAAACCATAGTCAGAAACTTAAATGCATGTTTTTTCATCTTTTCCTCCTTTTCTCTGTATTCAGGGTAAAATTGCATGTTTAATTATACTACATTATTCAAAACTGATAAACATATAAATTAGAATTGCCATAAGACACTGATATCAATTAGAGACCGTTGCAAAAAGATAGTTGCGAAATATACAAAAAGAAATAAATAATAGTATATATATAACGAAATAAATAATGTGGGTAAAGAAATAGATGTCACATAAAGCGATGAATCAACTGAGTTTAGCTGTAGCATTGATAAAGACAAAGGCGGGTTTGAATCAGACCTTAGCTCATATAGATAAGAAAATAGATTGGCAAGGAATTGAGAAGATATTAAAGAAGTTGCACAGTAGTAAGAGAGGTCGTCCGAGCTATCCCCCCCTAATGATGTTGAAGTGTCTGTTGCTACAGAATTGGTACAATCTGTCAGACTATGGACTGGAGGAGTCGTTGGATGATAGGCTGAGTTTCAGGAGGTTTCTGAGGTGGATGAGTATGCACCGGATCATTCAACGATAAGCCGTTTTCGAGACGAGCTGTTAAAGGATAAGCTAAAGGAGGAGATATTTTTGGAGTTGGAAAGGCAATTTGATAATATGGGAATCCGGAAGCACAATGAACGTGTAAAGATAAAAGACGGTTTAATGTCAAAAGGGTGTTATAGGCGCAAATTAACAGAGCGAGAGAAATCAAGAAATAAGCTGCTTTCAAGATATAGGTCATCAGTGGAGCGAGTGTTTGGGACTTTGAAACGCAGTTATGGATATACCAGAGTACGTTACATAGGATTACTGAAAAATGCTTTACACTTTAGTTTACTATGTTTTGCTTTTAACTTAAAAAAGATGAATCAACTCACAATGGCAGAAGTATAAATGGGACAGATGCGCCCAAAACCTAAAAATACCCAATATAGACCAGATTTAAGCCTGATATGAAAATTAAATATGAAGAAATAATAAAAAATAGAGTACGTTAAATGGACTAAAGATAGGTAAATCAAAAAATTTCCTTAATTGGAAAATACTCCTTCTCCGTTTTAGAGGATTTCGCAACAGTCTATACTCGGTATTAATATGTAGATTGTATCTGTGATAGGCAGCGCTCTTTCAGCATTTGGTTGATTAGCCACAAAAATATAGATATAAGCACCAGCGATAAGCAGCTTCATAACTTATTTGCTTTCACGTAGCAGTTTATACTCAATACTATCAAGAAGCGCCTGCCATGAGGCCTCAATTACATTTTCACTAACACCTACCGTGCTCCATTTCGTGGCATCATCGCCGGATTCAATCAACACCCGCACGCCGGTAGCAGTCCCCAATCCGGACTGAAGCACCCTTACCTTGTAGTCAAGCAGCTTTACAGAGTTCAACTCAGGATAGTGCTTATCCAGCGCTTTTCTTAACGCTTTGTCAAGAGCATTTACCGGACCGTTTCCCTCTGACACGGTGTGGACAATCGTACCGTCTTCATTATCTTTTGCAGGAAGCCTGAGTTTGACTGTTGCCTCGCATAGGCAGTCCTCATTACGTCCCCACTTTTCCACTATGACTCTGAATCCTAAAAGTTCAAATGCCTCCGCATATTGACCAGTCATTTTTTTAATCATAATTTCAAAGGACGCCTCGGCAGCTTCAAACTGGAAACCCTTGTTTTCCAGACTCTTAAGCTTGTGCAAAAGCCCTGATGCCTCATCATCTATTTTTAAGCCAAACTCCTCGGCTTTCCGTAAAATCGTACTTTTCCCTGCAAGATCAGACACCAGTATCCGCTGGGTATTTCCTACTGACTCAGGACTTATATGTTCATAGGTGCTGGCACACGCCCTGATAGCGCTTACGTGTATTCCCCCCTTATGGGCAAATGCGCTGTCGCCAACAAACGGTTGCCTCTTTACGTGGCTTTGATTTGCTATCTCAGTAACAAAACGGGAAACTTCACGGAGTTTTTTCAACTTGTCATTGTCAATGCAGCGGATTTTACGCTTAAGCTGTAGGTTTGGTATGATTGAGCACAGATTAGCGTTTCCGCATCTTTCCCCAATACCGTTAATTGTGCCCTGAACCTGCCTTACGTTAGCCAAAACCGCCTCTAAAGTGTTGGCAACCGCACAGTCGGAGTCGTTATGGGCATGGATGCCAAGTTTGACAGCTGTTCTACTTCTGACCTCCCGTGTAATCAGCCGTATATCATCGGGCAAGCAACCTCCGTTTGTTTCACAAAGAACTATGCAGTCGGCACCCGCATCCTCGGCAGCCTTAATACACTTAAGCGAGTACTCGGCATTACATAGATATCCCTGATAAAAATGTTCGGCATCAAAAAATACAGTTTTCCCGTGCTTTTTAAGGTACGTCACCGAGTCGTGTATCAGTTTCAGGTTGTCATCAAATGTGATTTTAAGCGCCTCCGTAACATGCAAATCCCAGGTTTTTCCGACAATTGTAACAACAGGGGTCTCAGCCTCAAGGAGATGCTTAATATTAGTGTCCTTATAGACCGGATGTCCATGCCTGTGAGTGCTGCCAAAGGCTGCTATGCGCGCAGTTTTAAGTTTGAGCTTTCTCACCTCTTTAAAAAACTCAACATCACGGGGGTTAGAGCCGGGCCATCCGCCCTCGATAAACGGAATCCCAAACTCGTCCAGTTCCACGGTTATGCGTAACTTATCCTCCACAGAAAACGATACGTCCTCAGACTGCGCACCGTCCCTGAGCGTTGTGTCATAAATTTCCACTGCATCCATAGCCTTCTTTTATAACACATTCCGTGCGGTAAAATAAAGATGCGCCAATTCACTTTCAAAAAGCTAAATTGCTATAATGTCATGGGAGTTGTCAGGATATGATGAAAAAAAGACAAACACTTAGCCTTTATGAATTTAATCTTCTGGTAAAAGAAGTGCTTGAGCATACGTTTGTTGAAAGCTATCTGATAACGGCAGAGATTGCCTCGTTAAATGTTGACGCCCGCGGACACTGTTACATGGAGCTGGTGGAAAAAGACGAGGGTGGAGTACGGGCTAACGCCTCAGCCCGGATATGGGCATCGTCATATAAATTAATCAAAGCAGAGTTTGAAAATGCTACCGGAGCTGCGCTCTCAAAAGGACTAAAGATACTCCTTGAGGCAACACTAACGTTTCATGAAAGATACGGGTTGAGTTTAATAGTAAAGTGGATAGACCCCTCATATACGCTGGGTGAGATGGCAAGGAAAAAGCGCGAGATTCTTCAGAGGCTTGAGGTAGAGGGTATATTAAACCGCAACAAGTCGTTAGCGCTGCCACTTGTGATACAAAAAATAGCGGTGTTCTCTTCTAAAGGAGCGGCAGGGTTTGAGGATTTTATGAGACATCTGCAATCAAATCCTTATCGGTACTTATTTCACGTAACACTGTATGAGACCGTAATGCAGGGGGACCGTGTGGAGGAGTCTTTTGTTGACTCACTCAGAAGGAGTCAGGCTCTTGCCGAACAAATAGATGTTGTCGTAATCGTACGAGGCGGGGGGGGAGCGGTTGATCTGGATGCTTTCAATAGTTACTTAATCGGCAGAGGGATAGCTCTTTTAACCATTCCGGTCATATGCGGAGTAGGGCATGAGCGGGATCGCTCTGTAATAGATGAGGTTAGCCACACATCGGTAAAGACCCCGACTGCGGCTGCGGCTTTTATCATAGAGAGAACAAGAGCTTTTGAGGAGACTCTTGACAGCAGACTTAATGAATTGGTACTCACAGTCAGAGAAAGAGACAGCAGGCTTAACACTGAGCTGATTACGCTTTCCAGGACTCTTGAGCATGGAGCCTCAGCGGCAATTTTAAGAAGCCGATATGCAATAAAATCCTACAGCACATCTCTCTATTTAACTCTTAAAATAGTGCAACGGCACAGAAATCATGTCACAGTGCTTGGCGAAAAGTTTAAAACTATAGCAGTTGGTGATTTACGCGCTCTTAAGGTTAAACTTAGTTATCTCCGAGGCCGGCTGGAATTATCACTTAAACAACTGGTTAATAAACAACTGGAGAGATTAAAGGCGTTAACGACGTCTGCCGCTAACTTAAATCCTGAAAATGTACTGAAACGAGGCTATAGTATAACTATGGGCGAGGGCGGTGTGCTTATTAAAGCGGCAGAACAGGTAAAAGAGGGAATGAAACTTCAGACAGTTTTATCCTCCGGACAGATAGAGAGCACGGTGACAGGCACTATCAGTGCCTCAGCACCAATAATTAACAATAATGAGGTTTAAACAAATGAAAAAGGAAAAAAAATACTCAGAAGCCATACAAGAAATTGAGGCTATAATCACTGACATTGAGAATGAAACCATAGATGTTGATTTACTAACAGAAAAGGTTCGCACAGCAGTAGGTCTTATAAAGTTGTGCAAGTCGCGCCTGAGAAGCACCGAGGAGGAATTAGAAAATGTGCTCAAAGAATTTGAAAAACCCGATGAGCCGGAAAAACCCGATGACACTGAGAACAACCCTAAAAGAAAAACTCAGATTGAGGAAAAGAACTCATTATTCTCGTGAGTCGATAAGTTGAAAAAACTGCGGCATTTAATATATCATACATATGTATTTGTTCAACTTCAGGAGGTACGATTGTAATGGAAAAGCAAAACATAAACATAAAAGAAATAAGGGAGTTGGCACAGAAATTCTCCACTGTTGAGATAGAAACCTGTATAACCCAGCAACTGCAAGAGGGTATAAATGAGTGCAAACTTGGAGGCCCCACAGATCACGTCATCAATGAACTTTCAAAAGCAGAATATGTAAGCAACAGAATGGCAGACGGCGTATCTGTCGTTGACGCTATGAGAGAACTCGCCAAACAAATCCGCAATGTTCAGAGCGGATTTGAAAACGGCAGTTAACCCTTAACCAACCCCTGCCCAGCTTAGTTATTCTAAACCCTCAATTTTAATTCAGAAGTATAACGAGGCGGCAAGGAACAAGCGACGATTCCCCTTTAGGGGAGACTTTGAGGAGCTTGCAACGAAGCCAACAAAGTTAGACAAATGAATTATAATTTGGAATTAATTAACCCTGATAGCAGGCTCATCAGCCGGACGCTTGTACTTTAAGTTCTGGTCACCCTTTAAACCCTGGTCAAGAGGTGGTGCGCTGATTTTTTGGGCAGAGTTACTTACCCATATCTGCACCCGTGTGTTTCTTTGCCAGTCTCCGGGGGCCTGTATGAATATCATACAGTTTTTATAGGGTTTTACAAATGTTAAAACTGTTGACTTCTTTGCAAAGGAGGAGACCACAAATTCCCAGCCGTTTTTTGGCATACTTATTCTGAAAAACTTTATAATTGATTCTATTGTCACATTACCGCGATAAACAAGAGTGCCTCCGCTAAAGTTGGTTGTATTGATAATTATAGATTCATCCTGCACAATCTCAAGTTCAGTTGGTACTTCTACATCCTCAAAATTGGTACCCATCAAAGACAAATGCGAGGGCTCTGCAGGCGCTTCAGCAGCAGAATTGCCCTGTTCTGAGGTTTCCTGCCTAACCGTTGTCTTATTAAAACACCCGCTTGCAAAAAACACCACAATTAATGGAACAGCTATCAGAAACTTTTTTAACAACATACACTCACCCCCTGATAAATTATTGTGGCAAAAGCATAACACATTTTTTACTGATAAATAAACCTGATGTGCATAGACTTATTAACTTAGGGACTTTACAATTGGCAAAAGCTCAATTAACCTCTCTTTGATTATATAGTCAGCAGCTGTAAGAGTCTCTATTGATCTGTAACCATAGGCGGCAGCCACGGTTTTTGTGCCGGCACGTTTTCCAGCCTCAATGTCAAAGGAACTATCCCCTACGACAATGGTCTCGCTCTGTGTTGTGCCGCAAAGCTCCATTGCTTTTAGTACAGGCATAGGGGACGGCTTACATTTGACAAAAGAATCGTGGCCAAATACATATCTGAAATGCTTTGACATATTAAGCCTGTCTATGACAAGTTTTGACATCGCCTCAGTCTTGTTACTTACCACTACCATATTGAATGAGGAAAGCGCTGACAGAGTTTCCTCCACCGTATCAAATGCTCTGGTGTTGTCAAGCATGTGGGTTTCGTAGTGAGAAAGAAATGTTTTTAGAACAGACTCTTTTTTATGGAGAAGACCGCTGCCAATCGCTCTTTCAACCAATTTCCCTACGCCCTCGCCAACCAGACTGACCACAGCCGATGAATTCAATGCCTTAAGCCCCACTGTGGCTATTGCGTGATTTAACGAGGCAGCTATATCCTCTATTGAATCTATTAAGGTGCCATCCAAATCAAAAACAATTAATTTCAATCCCACAGTTATCGCCTAACGTCCTGCTTTCATCAATCTCTCGTATTTTTCAATCCCAATGCACTCCTTAGCAGCAGGGCACCACTGGATACACGTTGGCTTCATTTCTCTTGTTAAGAGAGCATTGCAATTTTTGCAGTTCATTTCATTTTCATCAGACCATATCTCGTTAGAGTAACCGCAATGCACACACAGAAGTTGCTCAGGATACGGTTTGGTGATCTCTTTGCTACCAGGACAGGTTTCCTTCATAAAATCCTCACTGTTTGTACCCTTTGTCTTGCACCGGTTTGTCGTTTTCAAATATCATGTTTTTTCTTGAACCGTCAGGATAGGTAAGCACTCCGGGGCCGTTTTTCTTATCGTCCTTAAATTCCCCCTCATAGCTGCTTGCATCAGTATAGGTGTAGGTACCGTGGCCATCTTTTTTTCCGTCTTTAAATGCACCAGTATAAATTATCCCTGAGGGGTCTGTATATGTTCCCTTACCATTCATTTTTCCGTCTTGAAAATCCCCCTCATATTTGGTGCCGTTAGGCCACGTGTACAAACCGTTTTTCATCTTTCCATCGGCAAACTCTCCGGTAAATTTCATTCCCTCTTTCCACGTAAATTCGCCGTGCCCGTTTTGCTTATCATCTTTGTAATCTCCGGCGTACTTGTTGCCGTTAGCAAACGTATAGACGCCCTGTCCGTCCCTTTTACCGCCTTTAAACGTACCTGCATACTTGCTGTCATCAGCAAAGGTATATACTCCTGAGCCCTCAGGAGCTCCGTTTTTAAACTCCCCAGCATACTTTGATTTATCGGCAAACACTAATATACCCTCCCCGTTTCTGCAATCCCCCTTTAAACACTCTGAAAATACATCTCCACACATAACCGTTATCACTACTAACACCAACAGTATATTTACTCCTATTTTCATTTTTACCTCCTAACTATCTATTCTCTAAAACTACAAAAACCACAATATACTCTAACATAAAGAATAAACTTATTTTAATTCATTTTCCGTAATGACACGATTTTTGCCGGTGTTTTTAGCCATGTAAAGAGCCCTGTCCGCCCTTTCTGTCGTTGCATCAGACTTTTCACCATCGCGAAATATACTGACCCCCACACTAACCGTAAATGACAACGCTTTACCCTCAAAGGCACCGTCGAGTTTGTACCGGGAACTCTCTACAGATTTGCATATAGCGATTGCCCTCTTTGCGGCATTCTTTAATGAGGTATCAGGCAGAATCACTACAAACTCCTCTCCGCCATATCTAGCAAAAAAATCCTCTTTTCTGATATGCTCCCTGCACACTTGCACCATTGCCACCAGTGCTCTGTCTCCGGTCTGATGCCCGTAAGTGTCATTTATGCTCTTAAAGTTATCTATATCAATCATAAGCATCGCAAACCCTATCCCGTTTACCGTGTTGGCATCCATAAGTTTACGCATATAACTTTCATAAGCCATGCGGTTATACACTCCGGTTAAACCATCCAGCAGGGAGTCTGTACGCGCCTTCATTAAATCCTCTCTAAGCGCTGATACCTCCCGCGTAAGTTCATCTAACTGTTTGGAATCTGCCGTCTCCTTTTGTCTTATCGCATCCTGAATATGCTCAACCTCATTTCGTATTTCCTCTTTTATCTTTTTTATGTCATCAAGAAGGGTTATTTTATCTATCTTTTCGCTCCGCTCATACACCCTCCGGTTAAAGTCCATGTTACCGGTCTCAAGCGCAGATATCCCCTTTGACAGTAAATCAATGATAGTTTTATATTCGGATTCTCTTTCTTTGAAATAAGTCTTTTTACTTTCTATGAATGAGATTATTGTTTCTTTACTTTTTTCAAAAACACTCTGAAGACGTTTTACCTTTTCCTCCTTAGAAACATCCTCTGAGAGCGCATCCATCTTACCTTTGAATTTATCGGAATCTATTTCCTTTATATCAAAAGAAAAATCTTTTAGAAATACTAACAATGTTTTAACAGCCTGTATAAGAAACCTTCTCTGTTCACCCAGAAATGTTAATTTCTCAGCTAACTCTGCATTTTTTTCAGCGAGACTCTCAACCGTAGCTTCAGCACAATCATCATCCTTCTTTTTATAAAATAGTCCCATATTTGACTCCTAAGCGTGTCTGTTATTGTCCCTTAAAAACTTCTCTAATCAAATTTAAATCCTGTCTTAATTACATCAATGCAAGCTGCAACAACTACGGGGTCATATAAAATACCGTTGTTTTTTGTTATCTCCTCAACGGCTCTTTCAACTCCAAGAGCTGCTCTGTAGGGTCTGTGAAATGCCATTGCCTCAACCACGTCGGCAACACACATAATCCTTGCCTCAATCAATATCTCATCTGCCTTTAAACCAGCCGGATAACCTGTGCCATTTAGTCTTTCATGATGTTGAAGCACAATCTCTGCAACAGGCCCCGGGAATTCTATGTCTTTCAGAATATCGTAACCGACCTTTGAATGGGTTTTAATCAGGGCAAATTCGATTTTATTTAACTGTCCCGGTTTACTCAGTATTTCAGAAGGAATAGCTATTTTCCCTAAATCGTGTATTATACCGGCAAGCTCAATGCAATCTGTTACATCATCGGAAAGTTCCATTTTCTGGGCAATTCTGACTGCAAGCAGTGATACGCGGCGCTGATGTCCTGCCGTGTAAGGGTCCTTAGCCTCAACAGCGTGTGACATTGCCTCTACCACATCTTTTATGTTTCTGTTGAGCCGCTCTATGCTTTGCTGCTGCTGCTCTTCAGCTCTTTTACGCACTATTACACTGGCCAGTGCATTAGAGACAGCGCTTAGAATCTCCTTCTCGCTTGCATCGTCAGAGTGCCCCGTCCGCAGGTATATGTTAAGGACTCCAAGGGTTTTATCATTATAAACTAAGGGAGTGCAGTAGTGGCCATGCGGTGACATCCCGGTATATTTGATAATGTGGCCATCATCTGTTGTATTAGTAAAGATTATTTTTTGTTTAAGAGCCGCCAGTCCACAGTGACAAACACCAAAGGGAACTCTCTCGCATTGTTTTATATTTTCATCGGGAAGGCCCCTTTGTGCCTTAAGAACAAGCTCTGCCGGGTTTCCCTCTGTAAGAAATATTGCACCCTTGTTTTCAAACGTTAACCACGGCATGGACATTATTAAATTAATCGCCTCATCGAGGTAGTCTTTGATATCTATATTTTCCAGAGATTTCCTTAGTAACGAGGCTATGACTGATTGTATCCGGTAGTTATGGCGAAGTTTCTTTTCTGCCTCCCACCGCTCATGTATCTCGTTTCTGAGAGCTTGTTCAGTCTTACTCAGCCTTAAAATATTTTTTACCATACCCCTCAATTCGTATATGTTAAAGGGTTTGGTTAAAAATGCTATCGTACCCCACTCAAAACATCGTTCAATGTAGTCATCACTGGCGTGCCCTGAGAGCACTATTATGGGACACACGTTTTGAGGGGATATTGTTTTTAGCTCCTCCAGAAACTCCACTCCGTCCATACCGGGCATTTTCATATCCAGCACTATAAGTGACGGTTGTTGTTTTTTGCAAGAGTTCAATGCCTCAATACCATTTATAGCTGTTATTATCTCATATCCCTCCCGCTGCAGTATCTTATTAATTGCTATCCGCACACTTTCGTCATCATCAATGACCATTATTATGTCTTTTAACGCATCCATAGCCACACTGTATTTAAGTATAACCTTTTATCCGCTGTTACGCAATAAGTAGAAACCATTATTGTCCGATAATAATGAAGATATTTTCATAGGCTCATATCTGCCTACTTTATAAAGACCGGTGTGTGCAGCTCTATCTCAGAGGCAAGCTCTTTCATATCTCTGTTACTTAGAGCAACACAGCCTGCTGTCCAATCAGTTTCACCCCCGCCATGGATCATTATGAGGCTGCCCAGCGGAGTGTTTTGCGGAGGAACCTCTCTGTGTTCAATTGCCTCTGTTATCCTGTTGTATTCTTTAATGCAGATTCTGCCGTCTGTGAGGCCTCGCCAGGCATCCATCTGGTTTGGGTAACTAATCAAAAAAGACGGAAGCCCCTCCCCTGTGTCCGGATCTCTGCCATAACGGCTTACTGGATTTATATCGGCTATGTAGTAAATCCCCTCAGGGGTCCTTCTGTCACCTTTAACTCTCTTAGGAAAAATATCATCATTGTAAATGATATTGAATTTGTCATCGTAAAACCATACAAGTGCTGTTGAAAAAATAATTTTATCCCCTGATTTGTACTGATTGTCTCTTTTTACCCATTTCCCTGAAATTGATTCATAGACGGTTATATTTTTGGTATCTTTGTCAACAAAAACAACGGCTATGGCTTTTTGCGCATCAGGAAATTTAGCCAGTGGTTTTTCATACATTTTAAATACGTTATCTTTCATTAACACAAGACACGTTCTGGGTTGGAACGTTAACTTTGTGCTGAGTCTCTTGCCTGAAAAATCTCCAAGTCCCACATTATAACGCTTTTTTTCACTCCACGTGTTATTGTTTTTTTCATATAAAATGAGAATTCTTGTTTCCTTGTTGACCAGTATTTTTTTGTCTGAATTTGATGAATTAAAAAACACCTCCTCTGTTCGTTCATACGTTGTGTCAACATAGGTTTTATTGTTGCTGAGGTCTTTTTGCTTTAACCAAAACGAATCGCCGTTAATTTTTATTTCAAACCACTGAAATCCCTCAGCCTGAGTGCTGTTAACAGGCTGTATTTCCATATTTTTAAGAAGATTAAATGAAACAGGTGCGTCCTCTGACGGCTCTGTATGGACAGGCAATATATCAACAGATATGCGGTAAAATCCGGAAAAACTCTCCACCGGCTGTGCTAAAGCTTGAGGACAATTTAAGATGCAGCATGCAACACTGACAAGGCACGCTGCAACACAAAACCATTCATAAAAACCAATTGTAGTGCTTTTCTCAAATCTGACAATCATACTAATCCTACATTAAACATAACTCTTTATCTTATAGCATCAAACCACTCTGGTGCTATCTCTTAAGCCCTATTACTGTTTGTAACATCTCATCCGTTGTCTGAATAGACTTGGAGTTAGCCTCGTATGCCCTTTGGTCTGTAATCATGGTGACAAACTCTGAACCGAGGTCAACGTTGCTTTGCTCCAGTGCACCTGCATCTATGCTCCCAAGGCCGCTTGTCTGTGCCGTGTTAATTATAGCATCACCGGAGCTGGGAGTTGAGCTAAACATATTGGCTCCGTCTTTTTTGAGCCCGTTTGGATCATTAAATCTGGCTAAAGCAAGCTGCCCAATGACTTTCGTCTGGCCGTTTGTATATGTGGCGCTTATTTTGCCATAACTATCAAAAGCGATGCTTGTGAATGTTCCTGAGGAGTTTCCATCCTGGCTAACATCAAGAACCTGTGAACTTACTGCTAATTGCTCCGTTGTATTTGCCCCCGAACCGCCTTGATTTATTGATTTTCCAAAGTCAAAAGTAATTTTCTGTGGGGTCTGTACGCCGCCAAGGAAGTTAAACGACATACTCGGCTCTGTACTTGCAGAAACGCTTGTTCCTGTGCCATCGCTTACCAGGTTGCCTGCTGAGTTAAATACCAGCGTTTGTGTGACACCTGATACAGCGGAGGTGTCTGTTGCGGTACTTGTGGTGCCAGTGCCTGATAATGTCTGTGATGTGGCAAGGGTCAGAGTGCTGCTTGAGGTTGACTGCTGATACGCATAATGTACCTGCCACTTGTTGTTTGCTGTTTTAGTATAGTATGCCGTTACATCGTGTGAGCCACCCTGAGAGTCATAAATGGTAGTTGAGGTCGAATAGTTATAATTCGCTGGATCACTATTTACTCCGTCTCCATTGCCGTCAAGCGTAAATGCCGCCGTTATTATACTTGCCGATGAATTTAAGTTTACTTTCCAATCAACTTTGGAGGTTTCCTTAGCAGGGCTTATGCTCATATCTGTCTTGATATCGGTAAGATTACCTGATAAGCTGGTGCTTGAAAGCGATGAACTGCTTATGTCAGTTGCCATATAACCTTGAACTCTTAACCCACTGGATGTTACAAGATAGCCACCTTTATCGATATTAAAGTTGCCTGCACGGGTATAGTATGTTGAATTTGAAGCCGTTGTGGAACCATCATCTTTCACTATAAAAAAACCGTTACCATCTATTGCTAAATCTGTCGGATTATTAGTTGTAATAAAAGACCCCTGAGTAAAAAGAGCGTTTATATTTGTTATATATGAACCTTTTCCTACCTGTCCGCTACCGGTTCCTATAATAGCCTGACTCAGTATATCGCCAAATTCTGCTCTGCTTGACTTAAAACCGGTTGTATTCATGTTTGCTATATTATCACCCACAACACCTAGTGATGTGCTGTTTGAGTTCATACCGCTGACTGCCGTCCAAAGCGATGTTATCATATCTATAACCTCCTGTCTTGTTTCATAACCAAAACCCTATGTTGAGCTTGAGCTGGATGATGAAGAACTTGAGCTCGTTGAGCTTATTTCCTTAACGTTACCCATGTACGCTGTGGTGCCGTCACTTAAAGTCAGCGAGGAAACCCCGTTGCTGAAACTTATGCCTGTTATTTGCCCTGTTGTACCGTCATTCATGGTAACGTATTTGCCTATCATGTTTGCTGCCATCATATTATTTAAAGAATTTGAGTACGTGTTTAGAGTCGAAACCCCGCTCTGTATGTTGGTAAGCGCCTCTACTGAGGCAAATTGAGATAGTTGACTTGTGAAATTAGATGAATCCATTGGGTTCATCGGATTCTGGTACTGGAGCTGTTTTGTAAAAAGCTGCAGAAAATCCGTGGAATTTAAAGTCCCGTTTGTTGACGAGCTTGAGCTCGATGTAGAGCTAGATGATGTTGTGCTTGACGTATCAGTGGTTGATGTTACGCTCATATCAATCCCTCCTTTTGCTTAAGCAAATATGCTTACCTTGCCGTTATCTAAGTAACCAGAGCGTCTCACAGATGTAATCTCCTCCTCCTCTGGTAATTCCCCATCAGAAGTCTTTTTATCGCCGGTTCCTTGTTGTTTTTTGTATTCACCCTGGTTACCTCTGTCTTTTAATGAAACAGAAAAGTCACCGACTGTTAACCCCTCTTGTGTTAAAGCCTTTACGATATCGTTTAAATTCTTTTCAATTATCGCCCTTGATGCCTCATCGGAGGCTCTTATATCGGCATGAAGCGTGCCATTTTCCATGTTCAAATGTATTTTTACGGAACCAAGTCCGTCCGGCTCCAGTCGCACCTCTATTGAGCTGTCACTGAGTTTGCTTATACTGAAGGTGTGGTCATTTATTTGAAGAGGTGTTTTTGGGACTGCGATTTCATTGTTTACGTTATGAGGTGCTGCCAAGGTATTTTGCTGTGCTTTTTCTGCACCAATGGCTTGTTGAGAGCCCTGAGTGTCGTTAACGTCAACTACTTGTTCTTTGACAGTTTTGATATCAGCTGGTTTATCCTGCTTTTTTTCTCCTGTATTGTTATCTGTCTGCGATTGTACTACATCCTTTGTAAGTGTGTCACCGGGATCTAACTTCTCTGCTTTTAGCACGTTAGGGTCGAACTTTTGTTTTGGTGCGCTTGAATCTGTCTTTTCTTTTGGCAAGTTAGCATATGTGTTTTCTTTTAGTGCATTAGAATCTGTGTTATCTTTGAATAAGTTTTTAACTGCTTCATTCATTGCATCTGTTGCCTGTACTTTTTCCTCATTTGGATTACTGTTTTTTGCTGCTAACTCTTTTAAAAGCGCTTCTGTATCAGGTTTGGTATCTGTCAGTATCTTTTCAGCAGAACCAGTATCTTTATTGCTTTTAACGTCACTGTCTTTATTATCACTGTTTTTAACGTCACTGTTTTTAACGTCTTGTTTTGGCTCATCAGCCGATTTTTTAATGTCTTTGGTACCAACAGTTCCATCAGGGTTTAGAACACCTTTTCCGCCAAGGGTCTTCATATCAATGGATGGGGCAGCTTTTTGAAGTGACACGGCTCCGGTATCTGAGGATGCTCCATCAGGTAAATTTGTTACGGCATTATTGCCGCCAAGCAGATTCATTAAAAGCATAGAAGCTGACACAGTGCCTGCCAAATCCGTACTCTCCTTATCATCAAGTACCTTGTTTAAAACTGAGCCAAATTTACCCGATGCGCTGTTCATACCCTGAGGCACTCCCATCTGCTGGACCTGCTGAGTCTGGCAGCCGGCTCCGAGTAAATTTGCTACATTGATATCACTCATACAACAAGGGAATAGCAAATCTCATACCAAATAAACAATATGCTTGTATGACAATTAAGAGAGATGTTTTTTATAGAAAAAACTCAGTTGGGAGAGGAAAAAGTTTTCACTTAAGAGGAAAACTTTTCTTGATGCTTGACATTTTTTCAGTGAGAGAGGCAACCTTTCTGGGTTCTATTTGAGCCATAGCAGCGCCAGCTTTTCTTGGAGCCATCTTCAGCAGAAGATTAACAGCAGTGTCCTCATCGAGGGCGCTAATGCGTGCCCCTGCCTCTTCAGCCGGCATGGCCTCATAGTCTTTCACAACGCGCTTAAAGCGTTCATCATCGGGCTGTTGCAGTTTTAGCAGGGCATCATCTATTTGTTTGAGGATACTTTGATACTTTGCCACCTTATCATCTATGTCTGTTTTAAGCGCCTCAAGACGTGCTGCTTCTTTTTTTAAACTTTCCTCTTTCAGCGCAATTTCCTTTTGCCTTGCTGCACAGTCCTCCTGCCCCTGTACTGAGGCGTAGGGAGGACAAGCAAGTACGATGCAAGTCAGGCTAATTGCGCGGAAGCCTTGACAGATATACGAAATCCATTTCACGCTGAGTTTGTCTCTCCATTTTTTTGCGCTCATCACTTACCACCCTGTCTTTCAATACCTCCACTGTTTTCACCTCCCGGTAGGCCTCTACGAGCTCAGTCTGTTTTTTTTCCATCTCTAAGGTTTTCTCTGCTACAACTTTAGTTTGTGCATCGATTTTCTTGTAGAGGGTCTCGATGTAATCATAATACAGGGTAAGTTCATAACCATTTATATTTCTTGAGTTTTTCTTTTTATCTAAAGCAGCGGTGTTGTCCGACAGGTGTTTTTCCAGTAAGTCAAGCTGACTTTGCTCTGTTTTCAGCACTCTCCATGCCTTTTGAAGTTCAATCTCAGCCTCAGATTTTTTATACTCTTTTACCTGTATAATCCGTTTAAGCGTATCAAGCCTTGCCATGAAGTTATCTCACCTAAAAAAGCTTGTAGAGTAAGTCTAATGTAGTATTAAAATCTCTGGCCTCAGTCATGGACTGCCTTAAAAAGCCGTTTAATCTGTCTATCATAGAAAGTGCAAAATCTACCTTTTGATTGGACCCCTCTTTGTAGGCTCCAAGGTTTATCATATCCTCAAATCTCTTATAAACAGCCATGGTCTCTATAAATTTGCCGGCTGACGTTTTGTGTTTTTCTTCTATTATATCAGGCATTACTCTGCTGATTGAACGGAGAATATTTATGGCCGGGTAGTGGTTTTCCATGGCAAGCTCTCTGGAAAGGACAATGTGGCCGTCAAGGATTGACGTGGCAATATCGGCTACAGGGTCAGTCAGATCATCGCCCTCCACAAGCACCGTGTAAAGCCCTGTGATACTCCCCTTACCCTTTATCGTTCCAGCACGCTCTAACAGCTTTGGCAAAAGCGCAAACACAGACGGAGTGTATCCTTTGGAGGCCGGAGGCTCCCCTGTGGCAAGCCCTATCTCCCTTTGAGCCATAGCAACTCTGGTCAGAGAGTCCATAAAAAGAAGCACATCTTTACCCTCTGCCCTGAAGTAATCAGCAATTGCCGTTGCTACAAAGGCGTTTCTTACTTTAGCCACTGGTGACTGCTCGGAGGTTGTAACTACAACTACGGAACGTTTCATTCCTTCAGGTCCGAGATCCCGCTCTATAAACTCCCTCACCTCACGGTTTCTTTCACCTATCAGAGAGATTACGTTTAAATCCGCACGCGTATATTTTGCCATCATACCCAGAAGGACGCTCTTGCCCACTCCAGCACCCGCCATTATGCCTATACGCTGTCCTTTACCAATTGTAAAAAGTCCGTTTATCGCTGAAATACCGAGGTCTATGGCCTCTCTGATTCGTTCCCTTTGAAGCGGATTAACCAGTGTTGAGTAAAGTGGATAGTGCGATGCATATATCGGTCCTTTACTATCCAGAGGCTCCCCGGATTCGCTGATTACGCGCCCAATAAGCCCAGTCCCCACACGCACCGAAACCTTGCGTCCCATAGCCCTGACTCTGGAGCCTGCCCTCACCAGAGATATGTCCCCTGTTGCCATAAGAAGCATCCTGCCGTCTTTAAACCCTACCACCTCGGCATCCAAAGGAGCGCCCGTGTCTGAGTATATCAGACAGGTTTCCCCCACTGCTGCATTTACACCAGTGCACTTTATAAGAATTCCGGTTATCTCAACCACTCTACCATATACCCTGACAGGGTTGGATTTGTTTACAGTTTCAATGTACGAATCAAGGTCAACCGCCTGCATCCATTTCCCTCATATCCTCTATAATGTTATCCAGAAGCTCAAGCGGGTTAACAGACACCTCCTCAAGCGGACCTATGACTACAGCGCCCTCAGGGGGCACAGCCGGATCAACTTCAAACAGTATCTCAGGGTTCAACTCCGTAAGCTCGGCTTTCCTTGATAAAAACATATCGTAAAGCGCTGGGTTTAGTTTTATTGTTACAGCGCCTGTCTTTTTAAGTCTGTTTATTCCCTCTTTAACAAGCCTTACTAAAATATCGGGATTAATTTTAAGCTCTCCCAAAAGCGCAGCCTTTGCCACATCCAAAGCCAGTTGTATAACCTTTGGCTGAAGTGTGTTTAGTGTGTCTTCTTTAAAATTGCGCAGGTCTTCGATTATTTTAGCTAGTGCATTCAAAAGAGGCAGGTTTTTTTGATTAAACTCTGTAATGGCCTGGTTTTGGCCGGCCTCTCTGCCTGCGTTAAAACCGTTTTCGTAGCCTTGTTTTTGTGCCTCCTGTTCTAACTGGCGGGCGGTTTCCTGTGCCTCCCTGATGATTTCCTCGGGGTTTGGCGCTGGTTCCTCTGGCTCAGGAGCAGGAGGTTCCTCCGGCTGAGAGATGACTACCTGATTTTCCGGAACGGGTTCTGCTTCAGGCTGTTCAACGTCTTGTGCTCTTTCTGCCGGTATATCTTCAACTGCTGCCTCACTCTCATTTTCAACAACTCCATAGTTTTTTCCATCTAAAGAGGGCATTGAAAATCGTTCAACTTTGCCGCCCTTGATTACTCCCGACCTATACAAGCTGCTCTTCCTCAGAGCTCCCGGGCAGTATTATCTTACCCTCTTCACTGAGTTTTCTGGCTATCTTAATTATGCTTTGCTGTGATTTTTCAACCTCTGACACCCTTACAGGCCCCTTTGACTCCATCTCATCTTTGAGAATTTCTGCCGCCCTCTTTGACATGTTCTTAAACACCTTTTCTTTGAGCCCCTCTGAGGCGGTTTTAAGCGCAAGCGACAGATCCTCCGTGCTAACCTCTTTAAGAACCATCTGAATTCCTCTGTCATCAAGCCTCGTAAGGTCTTCAAATACAAACATAAACTGTCTTATCGCATCGGCAAGTTCATAATCATGGCTTTCTATGTTTTCAAGAATCAACTCCTCAGTTGCTTTATCTATTGAGTTTAGAATCTGAGCTACCTTTTTAACGCCTCCCACCTTTATTCCCTCTCCGCGTTCAAGATCAAGCTCACTCTTAAGCACATCCTCAATCTCCTCGATGGCATCCATTGGTATTCCCTCAGTTGTTGCCATTCGCATAGCCACATCCACTTTTAACGACTTAGGCAGGGTTTGAAGCACAATGGCAGCCTGCCCGGGGTCAAGTAAGCTTAGGATCAGAGCAATTGTCTGAGGGTGTTCGGTAAGAAGAAAGTTAGTCAGTTTTTTAGCATCCACTTTCTTTAAGTTGTCGAGGGTGGCCTCAATTGCGGCCTTTTCCATTATTTTCTTGGCGGTTTTTTCATCAAGGCCTTTGATTAACATATTTTTTACGTAATCGTTACCGCCCATATACATTTCGCCTTTTTCCACCTTTTTGGAGGCCTCTTGAAAAACCGCTTTTACTTCATCTTCTTTCAGGGATTTTATTTTTGTCATGACACTGGCAATCTTGCCTATCTCTTTCATGTCGAGAGTTTTCATAATCTCAGCAGCGGCATCCTCGCCAATTGCGGTCAAAAATATTGCGGCTTTCTCGTAACCGGTCAATTGCATTGCCATATTCTAAGCCTCCTCACTCTCCAGCCACTGTCTTACTATTTTTGCAGCTTTAGACGGATTATCTTTAATCCACTTAGACCAGTCAGCCAACTCCTCTGTCATCTTGGGCTTTGTCTTGGCTGGAACTCTTACCGGTGCTTCTTTGTCTGACGTTAACTTAATGTCTGACAACTTAACAGTCTTTGGAACTACCTTGTGTCTTTCATCAGCCATAACTCTCTTATGCCTCCTCGTGTTCCATCCATTCCCTGACAATCTGGGAAGCCTGGTTGGGGTTATCTTGTACCCACTTAGCCCAGTCGTTTAAGTCACTCAATATCCCCGGTTCCTCCTCAGGAGGCATTGACACATCTCGTTCTCTTTCAGGCTCAAGCTGTTTTTGTGACGGTTTTGCTTGCTTTTCTATAAGCTCCGGCATGGGTTTAAGCTTAGGCAAATCCGGGGCCGGAGGCGGCTCAGTAAGAGACTTCATAATCGGACGCACCACAAAAATTATGAAAAGCAGCGCAAGCAACACCGGAGCCAAATACTTTGCAAGCATCACGCTGTCTTTGACATAATCGCGCTTTTCAGGCTCCTCCTTAGGAATTCCGCCAAATGGCATATTTACTACAGTTACCTCATCACCGCGCTTTTCAGTGTAACCAATCGCTTTCTTTACCAGGTCTCCGTACTGTTTAAGCTCAACATCGGTTCGGGGTACATATACTTGCTCCGGAGCGGTTGTATCCTTCTTCTTTGCATCCTTTGGAGCCGTCTTTTCTTTATAAATACCGTCAACCAATACTGCCGCTGATATTCTCTTTACAGAACCATAGGGGCCTGTCACATGGCTTACCACTTTGGATATTTCGTAGTTTGTTGTTTCACTTTGTTTCTGAGTAGAGGTCTGCATTCCGGCGCCCTGCAGGGGGGTTTTACCGGGGAGGTTGGACTGAACCCCTGGAATTCCGCCCGGGCCTGTTGTTACCGATTTTTCCTTCATTGACTGCTCACTGCGGACTACGCTACCCTCAGGGTCGAATTTTTCCTCAGTCTTTTCAGTTTTTGCAAAATCCAGCTCAAGACTGACCCGAGCCTTGACCTTTTCCCGTCCCACAACCGGTCCCAAAATCTCGCCGATTCGCTGTTGCAGCTCTTTTTCCATCTTACGCTGATACTCAAGCTGTGTGGCGGTAAGGCCTATCAATTCATCGGTCGGACGTGTCAGAAGTTCCCCCTGGCTGTTTAACACTGTGATGTTGTTTGGGATAAGGCCTTCAACGCTGCTTGACACAAGATGCACAATACCCTGTATCTGTTCCTGCGTCAAAGCCTTTTTCTGTTTTAAATTCACTACTATTGAGGCTGTGGGCAGTTCTTTGTCTTTAACAAAGAGGGATTTTTCGGGTATTGCAAGATGTACTTTTGCCTTATCTATTTCCTCAAGCGAAGCTATGGTTCTTGCCAGCTCTCCTTCAAGCGCTCTCCTGTAGTTTAATTTTTGGACAAAATCAGTAGCTTGAAAATCAGGTTTATCAAAAATCTCAAACCCTACTCCCGTGCCTTGTGGAAGCCCCGCTGTGGCAAGCTGAATTCTGAGTTCATGGACTTTTTCCTGCGGCACCATTATGCTGTTTTGGGTGACCTTGTACGGAACTTTCAGGTCTTTGAGTTTAGCAACAATTTTACCTGCATCCTCGTCTGCTAAATTGGAAAACAAGACCTGGTAGGGCACCTTCTGGCTCCACGCAAATATTACTATTATAGCAGCCAGACCTAACACCACAAAACCAGCCATTACGGCCTTCTTTTTGTCAGGCCAATTTTTTACCTTTTCAATTAAAAGTTTAATGTCAGCCATATAATTATGTTTCCAAATCACAGGCCGCCATGCTTAAAAGCTCAACCGGTGAGAATCCGTACCCCCTATACCTGCATCCTCATGACCTCTTCATAGGCACTAAGAAGCTTGTTTCTCACCTCTTGCATAATCTGAAAGGACATGTCGGCTTTCTCCATGGCAAGCACAGCATTGTTAATATCGCCCCCTGAGGCCAGATCATCTATCGCCTTATCCGCCTCCTTCTGGATATTATTTACCTTTGTCAGGGCATCTTTTAAAACATTGTCAAATCCCCCCCCGGCGCTGCTGTCATTAGTAGTGGCAGCAGGGGTTTGTTTGTTAAGCTCCTGAGCAAAGTTTGTTCCGGTAATTTTACTAAAATCAGCCATTTATTATTTCCCAATATCCAAAGTTTTCAAAAACATGCTCTTAGACGTGTTAAAAGCAGCTACATTTGCCTCATACGCTCTGGTTGCCATCATCATGTTGACCATTTCCTCTACCACATTTATGTTTGGCATAGCGACATAGCCGTCTTGATTAGCATCGGGATGGGACGGATCATAGACCATCATAGGAGGATTGGGGTCCTCGTATATCTGCGCAACCCTTACCCCCTCGGTGTGGTTTCTTATATCCGGGTCCAACAAAGCTGTCTGAAACACAACGTCGTGCCTTTTATACGGGCCGCCCTCTTTTGTCTGTGTTGTGTGGATGTTGGCCAGGTTTGAGGCTATCGTGTTCATACGCTCACGTTGTGCCTCAAGTCCCGATGCACTTACCTTAAATACGCCAAACACTTCCATCCTACTGTGCCGTCGTCTTGGCTGCCGATTTATACAGCCGGTACTTTGTTGAAATTAACTTAGTTGCCCCTTGGTATAGTAAACCATTTTCGGTCATTTTTGAGATCTCCATATCAAGTTCCACATTGTTCTTATCTCCCCAAAACAGGGTGTCTTCATCAATCACTGCGCCCTCATGCCCCGGTTGTGTTCCGGTTTTATAGTGCATCGGAGATGTTGCAACCATCTTTAACCTTGCCTTATCAAAAAACACACTGAAATCTACCTCCTTTGCCGTATATCCCGGGGTATCGGAGTTTGCAATATTTGAGGACAACACTTTTTGCCTTGCCGTTGTATAGTCCATTAAGGTGGTAAGTGTTTTAACTCCATCATCCATGTGACCGCTCCTGTCCGGGTAATACCAACTGCAAC
>JADFYB010000086.1 GCA_015233245.1 Nitrospirota bacterium
AAGATATTTTTATAAATATTATATATGAATAAATAGATATATATTAATATAATAGTTTATTAGACCAATCTTAATAGTTTTTAAGATAATTATTTCCCCACTTTGGAAATCAGTTTCTTGCATAAAATTTTAAGTTTTTCTGCTCTCCAAAGTTGGTTTGGATATTTTCCCTGGCGGTCTGCCTGAAGGCATTTTTCTTCATCCCCTCAATTTGACAAAAAACCAATAAGTTGTTTTATCATTAGTGTAAGATTTGTAAAAAACTCAGAGGCAACAGAGAAATAAAAGAAACAAATGAAATACTATTAAAAGAGGTGCGATATTGTGGCAGAAGAAATAAAAGTATGGTATGAGAAAGAGGGAGATTATCTTGAGGTTATCTTTAAGCAGGAGGCTGGTTATTTCAAAGAGACAGACAATGATACCGTAATGGAAAAGGTTGATAATGAAGGAAATGTTATTGGATTTTCCATCTTGAAAGTTAGTAAGTTAAACAATGAAAAGCCACTGTCAATAGGATTAAAGATGCGCATTGCTTAGGGGCGCTCTGATGCCTCATAATGAAAATACTCAGTCTTGAATTAAACGGTTTTAAGTCATTTTCTGATAAAACCACCTTTACGATGCACTCGGGGATAACCTGTATTGTGGGGCCAAACGGTTGTGGCAAGAGCAACGTGGTGGATGCCTTCAGGTGGGTGCTGGGCGAGCAAAGCGCAAAAAATCTCCGCGGTGACAAAATGGAGGAGGTAATTTTTGCAGGCACCTCAGAGACAAAGCCAAAGGGGATGACTGATGTCACTCTCACCTTCGTAATTGAAGAAAATAGCGACAATGGAAACGGTGACAGCGGCACTCAGCAAACAGTTGAAATTACAAGACGCCTGTTCCGAAACGGTGACAGCGAATACCTGATAAACAAAAAACGCAACCGCCTTAAGGATGTCCGTGAGATGTTTCTTGATACCGGACTTGAGGTTAAAAGTTATTCAATTTTAGAACAGGGCAGAATTAGCGAAATCTTAAACACCAAACCCACAGAGAGACGATTTCTGATTGAAGAGGTCGCAGGCGTTATGAAGTACAAGGTGAGAAAAACCGAGGCGCTTGCCAAACTTGAGCGTGCTCAGGTTAACCTTGACAGAGTAAACGACATCATAGCCGAAATTAAACGCTCCATGAACTCACTCGAAAAACAAGCTAAGAAGGCTGAACTGTTTAAATCCCTGACAGCAGAGCACAACACAATTGAGTTAAAACTAGCAAAACGCGACTTTGAAGCCCTTCACAATGACTTTCTGAAAGTTACAGAGGAATCGGCGGCTGTCAATACAAAACTTACGGAAATTACCGCTTCAATTAGCTCTCTTGAAGAGCAACGTAAGTCAAAGTCTCAGGTTCTTTTTAACCAAAGAAACTCACTTGAAGCTATGACTGAAGAGCTTCAAAAACTTGAAAAGGAAATCTCAGAACTTGAAAAAAACATTGCACTGAAGAAAGCGTCAATAAAAAACTCCACTTCGCACACCGAACGCCTTATGGCTCAAGAAAGTGATTACTCCACAGAGCGCGACGATGCTATTGACTCGTTAGAGAGGCTCACTGGAATTTATGAAAACCTGGAGACGGAGATTAATTCAACTGAGGCTGGTATCAATGAGGAGAATAAACTTATCGCTTCTTTTGAAAAAACTCTTGCCGAAACTGAGGATGAGATACGTGATAAAAATAAGAAACTTTTTCAAATATCGGAAAGCATGGGTAACGCTAAAAATGAGCTTTCTACAATACAAACCCTTATCGCCTCATTAACCAGAAAGAAGGAATCCTCAACTGAGTTTCTAAAACGGGCAGTTGATGACATACAAGCGCACGACACACAGCTTAAGTCAATGGAGACAGACCTTGAGCGGAAAAAGTCGGCATTTAGTGAAAAATCGGAACGCAAAGCAAATCTAAAGAAAGAACTTGAGGATGTGGAAAAATCGGTTGACTCCCTGCGGGAGGAAATCTCCAGTGTGAGAGAAAAACTGGCTGCCGCCTCATCAAGGCTAACTTCCTTGCTTGAATTGACCACTGAGGATAAAAACACAAAGGAATTCACGGAGCTCTTTAACCCGTTGACAGTGCTCTCAGAGGTTCTTACTGTGGATGGTCAATATGAGACCGCCATAGAAAGCGCAATATCTGAAAAAATCAAAGGCTATGTTATTAGCTCTAAGGAAAGTCTTATTGAGGCAGTCAGATTTATAAACAACCGGGGATGGGAGAAAACAGCGCTTTTTACCGTTGATTTTATTTCTGAGGCATCCCCTGAGAAACCTCCCGCATTTTCTGAGCATGTTACTGATCCGTTAAGCGTTGTCAGTACTCCAGATAAGTATCTTCCTCTGATAAAAGCGGTGTTGAACGATTTTCTAATAGTTGATAATCTTGATACGGCTTTTAAGCTACTGACAGACAGCGGCAAAGGTAAATACTATGTCACACTTGAGGGCGATGTGTTAGAGCCCTCCGGAGCTGTGCTTTGCGGCAAACGAGGGACAGTGTTAAGACATCTAAGAAATATCAGGGAACTTCGCAGTGAGGTTAACACTTTAAAGGAGACTTTAACCGCTCTTGAAACGCGTCAAAAGGAAACCCTTACTAAGAGAGAAACACTCAAATCTGATATTTTAAAAACAGAACAAACATTGCTCGCCTTTGACAAAGATATTGCCGCAATTAAAAGCAGTATAAGGAAGTGTGAGGACGAAAAGGAGAGATATAAACAAAGATTAGCCCTCATGCAGATAGAATCAGGGGAAACCGATAAGGAAATTGCAGACCTTCGGCTAAAGGCAGCTGAAATGGAATCACGACTTGCCGTTGTATCTAAATCCAAAGTAGATACGGAGACTTATATCGGCTCACTCAGAGAGTCAGCGGTAGGTAAACGCACTCAGCTTGAGAGACTGAGGGCATCCCTTATGGATAAAAAAATGACCGTGACAAAACAACGTGAACGGCTGAGGGCGGCTAAAAATGAAGAGGCGGCGTTAAACCGTAAGATTGAAACTCTGGAGAGTAAGATACAATCTGTCAGTAATGAGATGGAGGCGTTAAGCAAAAAAACTGACAAGGCGGCTCTGGAGGTTGTCTCCGATGAGGAGACATTGACAAAGCTCTCCGAAAAAGACAAAGAACTAAGGGATAAAATCAAACAGCAAAGAGAACTAATATCCGGCACTTCAACAGAGTTAAGGGATTTTGAAAAGCAAGCCCTGTCTCTTAGAAGTGACAGCGACAGGGGAAAAGAGAGGCTCAACGAGCTTAACCTAAAGGGCACTGAAGATCGCCTCAAGATGGAAAATATTGAGCACACTATCTATACAGCTTATGGTAAGGGGCTTGATGAACTCAATCCCGGTGAGCTTTCAGAGGGAGATGAGGAATCACTCCCACTGCTTAAACAAAAAATCCGTGATATAGGCCCCGTTAACCTTTCAAGCATTGAAGAGTATGAGGAGCTGAAAACACGGTACGATTTTTTAACTACACAGCAAGCCGACATAGTTACGTCCATATCAGAGCTCAGAGAGGTCATATCGAAGATTAATCATACCACTAAACAGCGGCTATCTGAGGCGTTTATGGAATTAAACACAAAGTTTAATGAGACCTTCAGAAGCTTTTTTGGCGGGGGATATGCGGAGTTGATTCTTACAGATCCACTCAACATATTGGAATCAGGCATAGACATAGTGGTGCAGCCGCCTTACAAAAAACTTCAGAACATAAACCTTCTTTCCGGCGGCGAAAAGGCGCTCTCCGCCATATCACTGGTGTTTGCAGGATTTGTCATTAAACCCACGCCGCTTTGTATTTTAGATGAGGCTGATGCCGCACTGGATGAAGCAAACACAAAACGCTTTACCGAGATGATTGTAAAGATGTCAGAAAAAACCCAGTTTATCGTTATAACACACAACAGAACAACTATGGAGATGGCCAACTATATATATGGGATTACAGCCGAAACGCCTGGTGTGTCAAAAGTCATATCAGTGGAGTTTGCAAAAGAAGAGCTGCAAGTATCTTAAACGGTAGGGAAACGCCACCGTCTTATCTCATAGATTTAAGGATATCATAGCTGCAGCGGATAGTATTTTCAATGTCACTTTTTGTATGTGCTGACGAAAGAAAAAACGCTTCAAACTTAGACGGTGGAAAGTTTATCCCGCATGAGAGCATTCCTCTAAAATATCCGGCAAATTTCTCAGTGTCGCTGGATTCGGCTGATGGCAAATCGGTAACATCCTTATCTGTAAAATACTGGCACATCATAGAGCCGACACGGTAGATTTTAACCTTTGTATTGGCTTTTTTTGCAGCATCATTTAGGCCATATTCAAGGGCTTTTGAGGTTTCGTTTAGTTTTTCATAAAAGCCGGGTTTTCTTATAATATTTAAAGTAGCAATACCAGCGGCCATTGCAACAGGGTTGCCTGAAAGTGTTCCGGCCTGATACACAGGGCCCTCTGGAGAGATAAGAGACATTATCTCCCGCTTTCCGCCATAAGCTCCAACCGGCAGCCCTCCCCCAATGACTTTACCCAGACAGGTCATATCTGGCTTAATATTAAACAGTTCCTGAGCTCCGCCATAAGCTGCCCTAAATCCTGTCATAACCTCATCAAAAATCAGAACGATTCCGTGTTTTTGGGTCAGTTCCCTGATTTCCTCAAGAAATCCGTCTTTAGGGATAACACATCCGATATTACCAACAACCGGCTCGAGAATGAGACATGCAATGTTTTCGCCTTCTTTTTCTATAATATCTTTCAGAGCTTTTTGGTCGTTAAATGGCACTGTGATGGTTGCTGATGCGTAGGATTCCGGAACACCTGGGCTTGTGGGAACGCCAAATGTAGCAGCACCTGAGCCAGCCTTAGCAAGCAACCCGTCAGCGTGGCCATGATAGCAGCCCTCAAATTTTATGATTTTATCCCGTTTTGTAAACCCACGTGCAACTCTGATAGCGCTCATTGTGGCCTCAGTGCCGGAATTTACAAAGCGTACCTTATCCATAGACGGATAGGCTTTAACAATTAGTTCAGCAAGAGTTACTTCATATGGATTAGGAGCGCCGTAACTTGTGCCCTTAGCAGCAGCCTCAGTGACAGCCTCTATGACTTTCTTTGGTGCATGGCCTAAAATCAACGGCCCCCATGAAAGCACGTAATCAATGTATGAATTACCATCAACATCGGTTAATTTAGAACCTTTAGCATGCGATATGAAAAGCGGATCTCCACCGACAGCCTTAAACGCCCTGACTGGACTGTTAACGCCGCCGGGAATCAGAGTTTGCGCTTTTGCAAAAAGTGCCTTAGATTTCTTTGTTGACAGTTTTTTCGGTTTATTATCAGTTTTTCTCATGGCAGAATACTAACATGATTGCAAATTTTTTGTAAATAAAAAAATTTGATAAGGACAGAATAAGGGAGAGCGCTGCCCTCCCTTATTCTGTCCTGTGAGGGGAATGATTCCCCTCAACCCCCAGTTTGTTGTCAACGATAATCCCACTCCGTCATTGCGAACCCCTGAAAGGGGTGTGGCAATCTCCTCTTTCAAAAGAACGTTATGTGCTTGTGATTATAAAGAATTTTTTAACCGGCGTACCGCCGCTTAAAAAGTTTTAATGAGAGCTCCGCCCTCAAAACAGACGAGCAGATTAAAAAATTTATTTTGCATAGTGTTAAACTAATTCCATAATTTTTTTACGAAAAAAACCAAAACTTTTGGATTTGATTTTTTCCACGTCCACGTATGGAGAGATATTTTCTGCCCATTTTGACTTCTCTGCGCCAACTGTTTGAAAACCTAACGGTTTCAGTTTTTCGTGACCTCCGGGATACACAGCATCAGCTAACTTTTCCCATGTGCCGCAAATGCTATCGTTTATATATGAGTTAAGAACATCGTCTTTAGCATTGGGGTAGGCCAGTCTGACAGCATTTAAATCGCCAAGCAACCATGCCTCGCCCTCTTCTATGGCAATACAAAACCGAGTTTCCGGTTTGGGGTTACAGTGGTCTAAAACTTCTAACAGTTCTTTAAGAAAATCGCTTAAAGTCCTTTTATCAAGGTCACATACCATTATAACAGCAGCAGAGTATCCTTTCGGATAGTCTTTAAACGTATTACCATAACCCCGAATTAGTTTTGGAAGCCGTTCAAGCAGGATTCTCTTTTTTGGATCCGATGTGCTTTTTAAGTTTTCTGGAATACGTCCACTGCCTTTGTATGAAATGACTCGGAAAGTGTTCTTGGGGTCAATTATTTTTGGTACAAGAATCTCAAGCATTTTTTTGCCGGATTGGTCTTCAACCAGTATTTCTAAGTGCATCAACTCACCGTGGGTCTAAATAATCGCTATACCAAAGCCCGCCAAGAGGCAATCCCTCGGCAACAAGATTCTTAACGAGCGGGTCATCGCTTGCCCTCCTCACGGTTGCAAATCCATCATCGTCTTTTTCCAAAATCCAGACCTCCTCAGGCTCCAGCGCATCCACCAAATATGGCTGATGAGTTGTAATAAATACCTGAGAGCTGTTTTTTTCACCGGTTGCGTGTTCCCTGAATTCCCTGACCAGAGCTTCAAGCAACTTGTGATAGAGACCGTTTTCCGGCTCCTCTATACAAATAAACGGCGGCGGTGTCGGATCATTTAGTAATAGCAGATAGGTAAACACCTTTAGCGTTCCATCAGATACCTGCTGCACATAGAATGGATCTGTAAAACCTTTATCAGTAAAGCGAAGAAGTAATTGACCATCCTCAGTCCTTGCTGTATCAATCTTATCAATCCCTGGGATTTTCTTAGCAATATTTTCAAGAATTTCTTTAAACCGGTCTTTGTGTTCCCGCTCCATGAACTCTACTACATTAGCAAGGTTGTCCCCACGTTTATTCAAATGTTTTTGTGCTCCGGCAAAAGTTGATTCTTTCGGTGCATACGGTGTAAAGTAACTCAAGTACCAATCTTCTAAAAATTGCCTGAATCGTGAAATTCTCGGATGTTGCTTAAGCGCCCCAAAAGTTGCAATACCAAGTTTTCTAATGTCTTCAAGTTCTACATTTTTCATGTTAGGAATTTCTTTTTTTGTACCTTGCCGTAAGTTTCTAATTATTTCTTCGGCTTCCTCCATTGTTATCTCATAATCAAGTTGATCTATGTCAGTTTCACTTTTGGAAACATACCCTATTCCCCCATACCTTAGTAAAATTAATTTGTAACGACTCTTTTCTGTTTTTTGACTCAGGATTTCACTTAAAACGTAAGGACGTCCTTTATCATCCAAATCTATCCCCAACTGATATACTATTGAATGAGTGGTTACTTCATCGTTATAAGTAATAGCAAATGACATAACAGCGTCTTGCCCTTTTGAGCGAATTTTTTCAAATCCACCTCTTGAATCGCACGCTTTCTCTACTCCGTTTTTAAGACAATCAGCTAAAAAACCGAAGGCGTCAAACAGTGTGCTTTTACCCACGCCATTTTTACCGATTACAACGGTTAAAGGCGTTAAGGGAGCCTTTTCCAGAGTATCAAATGTATTCCCAAGTATCACTTCCTTTAACGCTTTAAAGTTACTTATACTAAAACCTTCGATTTTTGCCATTTTTTAAAATACGATAACGCATTGCTGTTTGGCAAGCTGCTTATCTGCCTCTCATATCTCCGTTAAAAATATATTTATGCAACTGTACGTTTAACCTGACAGGCAAAAAATCTCTGATTATCCATGAGGCAAGTGTTTCATAACTTAAGCCTGATGTTACAGCGCCAAAAAGAATCCGGCATTTTTGCAGCAATCCGTAAGTTTTGATTAAATCCACTGTCCATATGTAATCGCTTTCATCGGAGAGTACAAATTTAATCTCATCGTGGGGCAGAAGTAAGCCAAAGTTTGAAAAATCATTGTAACCCGACATGCCGCTTACCGGAGTCTTTACATCCATGATTACCGTAACCGGTTTGCAGGCTCTATCTTCTAGAGCTTTAAGGCTTATCGAACCATTTGTCTCTATTAGTATGGTAAAGCCTTCTGCTATGAGCGCATCTATGAGAGATGCCGAGTTGTCTTGTAAAAGCGGCTCACCGCCTGTTATCTCAACAAGTTTTATTCCGGATTTTTTAACCTCAGCGATTATTTCTGATATTGTTAACTCATATCCGCCACTATAGGCATAAACCGTATCACAGTAACTACAGCGGAGATTACATCCGGTTAGCCGGACAAAGACACATGGAACACCTGCATAAGAGGACTCTCCCTGAATGCTTGTAAAAATCTCGCATACTTTTAGCGTGGCATCAGTGTTTCTTACCATACATCAACATCTGAGGCTTATACACACAAACTACTTATTCATCATTTCAAGGAATTCTTTATTTGTCTTTGTATTTCTAAGTTTACTCAGTAAAAACTCCATGCTCTCAACACTACTTAGCGGAGTAAGCACCTTACGCAGTACCCACATCTTACCTAGCACTTCTTTGCTTACAAGCAATTCCTCTTTTCTGGTACCTGAGGTGTTTATATCTATGCTTGGGAATATCCTCTTGTCAACGAGTTTTCTGTCAAGGTGAAGTTCCATGTTACCTGTGCCCTTAAACTCTTCAAAGATAACATCGTCCATCCTGCTTCCGGTATCAACCAGTGCGGTTGCTATAATGGTAAGACTCCCGCCGTGCTCGATGTTTCTTGCCGTGCCGAAAAACCGTTTAGGCTTTTGCAGGGCATTAGCGTCAAGACCGCCTGAGAGCACCTTACCACTTGCAGGCACTACGGCATTGTAAGCACGTGCCAGTCTGGTTATACTGTCAAGAAGAATAACCACGTCCTTTTTACATTCCACCTGCCGCTTTGCACGGTTTATCACCATCTCTGCCACCTGACAGTGCCTGTGCGGTGGTTCATCAAACGTTGAGCTTATTATTTCTGCCTGACTTACTACCCGCTTCCAGTCGGTTACCTCTTCAGGACGCTCATCTATAAGCAAAATTATGAGATGAACCTCCTTATGGTTGAACTTAATAGCCTTTGCTATTGACTGAAGCAGCATTGTCTTACCAGTACGCGGAGCTGCCACTATAAGTCCCCTTTGACCTTTACCCGTTGGCGTAATCAGTTCCATAACCCTTGTGGCATAATCATTTGAATCATAGTCAAGCATTAAGCGCTCCGTAGGGTAGTAGGGAAGAAGGTTATCAAAGAGCGGCCTGTTTATGTTTTCCTCAGGTGTCTGGTGGTTGATTGCTTCTACTTTAAGGAGTGCAAAATAGCGCTCATTTTCCTTAGGCGGACGCACCTGTCCTGAGATTAGCTCACCAGTACGCAGATTAAACCTCCTGATTTGAGACGGCGAGACGTATATATCGTCAGGGCCTGGTAAATAACTGTAATCCGGAGACCTCAGAAAACCAAAGCCATCGGCAAGTATTTCCAAAACACCCTCGGCAAATAAATTACCGGTTTTTTCTGCCTGAGCCTGTAGGATTGAAAAAATCAGGTCCTGCTTTCTCATACTTGAGGCTCCCTCAACGTTCAGCCCCTCTGCTAATACTGTCAACTCTGCTACATCTTTTTCCTGCAATTCGGCAATCGCAATATTACCCATAACTACACTCCTTTTAATTTACAGCCGCATTCTCAGTATCCGCCATCGGCTCTTTTTGTATTTTTAGGGACTATTCTTAGGATTTGTCTTCACCTTTCCGGGCAATTAATAACTAAATTTTATAACTAATTTGTTATATAATGCAGGAACTCCTGAGTATTCTCATTTTGAATTATATGTAAAAATTTATAATAATTGCAAATTTTTGAATTCATCAAACGCTATTTTCTGTCCACCTCCTTTAGACCTGCACCACCCAAAACTTTTAAATCAATCATTGCAACCAGCCTGCTATTCCCAAGTGCACACTAAGGATTAGTTTAACCACTTTTACACACTTTGGTCAACCCCGCCCACTTCTTTTAGATTAATACACACAAAAAAATTTGTCAATAGAAAAATTTTTTATAAAAATATTTTATAAAATTTACTCAATTTGTGTAAAATATGTGTGTGTTGGAGCTTAGAACGTAAAGGATGCTAAGAGTAGCAGGCAAGACATTAAGCCGTAAGATAACACTGTCAATAGCAGTGCTTATGATAATTGGCGGCGCAATGTTTTGGTATAAGTTTACAAACAAAGTCAATAATGAACTTTATACTAAAGCAGTAGAGGACGGTTTTTTCTATATTGAGGCAGTAAGGGCGGCAATAGCAATTGACGCTGATGGTAAACACAACGAGACCGTTACAAAAGTGACAAGCATGGTTGGCGCCTCCCGTGGCGTACCTGCAATACGCGTGTTAGATCACAACGGTAATATAAAGTTTTCCTCAGATAAGAACGAACTTAACAACACGGCAGCCACTAATTCACCCCTATGCAATGAATGCCACACTATTGGTTCTACCGGGAGCGTTAAGTTGAAGGATATAACCCAAAACCGTTTTTTAGAACATGAGAGTGACAAAAAAACACTGAGAGCAACTCTGCCGATAAAAAATGACCAGACCTGCATGACTGCACAGTGCCATGTTCACAATAATAAATCCACAATAAACGGTTTTGTGGACGTTAGAATAGACCTCAACCCGGCTGCAGAAAAAGCCAGGGAAAACACCACAGACATAGCCATAATGGGTATTTTTTTCATAGCCCTGGCAACCACAATCCTGCACCTGCTGGTCTCTAAGTTTGTAGTGAAACCGGTGGCACTTGTCCGTGAGGGGATAAAGATGGTTAAGAGCGGATATTTTGGCCACACCCTCGACTTTCAAAGCGGTGATGAAATCGGAGCGTTAAGCGGTTCGTTTAACGAAATGACCCGCTCACTTCAGGACAACAGAGACGATTTTGAAGAGAAAACCCGAGCGCTTTCCGGCATTATGGAGCAAAAGGCAAAAGAGATGAGAAAGTTTCAGGAACAATACGTTCACACTGAAAAGCTGGCCTCTTTAGGCCGCATGGCGGCAAGTGTCGCTCACGAACTCAACAGTCCGCTTACTGGAATTATTGTCTTTGCCCAGTTATTGCTTAAACGCATACCGGAGAGCAATAAGCTCGACAAAGAGGACCTCTCTGTAATAATCGAACAGGCCGAGAAATGTTCTAACATGATAGCCGTGCTCCTTGGCTATTCCCGTACCATACCAAGTGAAAAACTCGATATGGATGTCACTAAGGCCCTTGAAAATGCTCTGAATATTCTTACAAGCCAGTCCAAATTCTACAACGTCACAATTGAAAAAGAACTAACACAAGACATTCCACGCCTGCCCGGAGACCAATCACAACTTGAGCAGGTGTTTATTAATCTTCTGATTAACGCCAATGATGCTATGAACAGCGCCGGAACTATATTCATAAAAACAAATCGCATCGAGGAGGATTCACGGCAGTTCGTCGAAATAGAGGTGACAGACTCAGGCCCTGGCATTCTTCCTGAAAACATGGATAAAATTTTTGAACCATTTTTTACCACTAAACCTGAGGGAAAAGGTACCGGCCTTGGACTTGCCGTCACAAAGGGAATAACTGAGAAACTCGGAGGCCGAATATCTGTTAAGCAACAGCCAGCCAGCGGAGCAAGTTTTATTATCAGACTGCCTGTTGCCGGTTAAGTGACATTATCTTCTAAACGGTAATAAAAGGGGCATCACTTAAAGCTGCTTTTTTTTACTACGGCAGCTTCTTAAGCTTAATTGTTTTCACAAAAAACCATTTTATTGATAATTAAAAAGAGTATCTGTTATTATGTCTGATGATTGAAGGAGCGGGCATGCCCGATATTCTGGCAAGGGTGGTTGCCAGCGTTTTTGACTGCTTGATTGTTATGGTGTTGCTGGAGTTGGTTCCAAGGGCAGGGTGTGATGCGGCTTTAATGTACTTCTTGACTGCAGACGGCTGAGTTGAAGGAGG
>JADFYB010000087.1 GCA_015233245.1 Nitrospirota bacterium
ATCATACTGAAACGCTGTGGGAATGCCCTTTAAATGGAAAAGCCGGATAAAAATAACAACAATATTGTTGAGAAAGTTTGGAAATTTTTCACTTCAGTTAAGCTTGCTGCAGCTCTCATTTTAACGATAGCAATTACATCAATAGCAGGCACGGTAATTGAGCAGCAGACCGAACCCGCAAAAAACGTCAAACTGTTTGTCAAAATCTTTGGAGCCAAACTTGCTCCGTCAATATATAGCGCCTCTGATGCCATGGGCCTTATGGATATGTACCATTCTGGGTGGTTTACCGGCCTTTTAGTTCTCTTTTGCGCTAACCTTATAATATGTTCAATTGACAGACTGCCTAAAATATCGCGTCTCGTTAACGAAGAGCTTTCGCCAATGGAGGAGCCCTCGTTTAAAAAATTCTCAATTCACAAGGAATACAACCTGCAAGGCAACATTAAAGACAGAGTCGAAGATATATTAAAAACGTTGAAATCTCTCGGATTTAAGACCGTGGAACATAAAAGTGCCGACGGCCTTCAGTTCTATGGCCAGAAGTGGGGCATTAGCCGGTATGCCGTGTATGTGGTGCAC
Source organism: Nitrospirota bacterium (assembly GCA_015233245.1). Classification (GTDB taxonomy): domain Bacteria; phylum Nitrospirota; class Thermodesulfovibrionia; order Thermodesulfovibrionales; family Magnetobacteriaceae; genus Magnetomonas. The sequence goes on from JADFYB010000087.1 coordinate 583, forward strand.
CTCAGTATCGTGCTGATACTACTGGGGGCAGTAATTGGCGTGAAATTTGGCTTTAACGGCTATCTGTCTCTGCCTGAGGGTGAATCATCAGATGTCGCTTACACACGGGATGGCAAAACGCAGCCACTTGGCTTTACAGTCAGGTGTGATGATTTTAACGTGGATTTCTACAACGATACTGATATGCCCAAAGAATATAAGAGTTGGCTTTCGATTCATGAAAACGGTAAAGAAATTTTAAGCCAGTCTATAGAGGTAAACAGACCGCTTAAGTATAAGGGTTATGCTATTTATCAAGCCAGCTACGGACCTGTAACGGATAAAAACGCTCTAATTATATTGCGTGTCACTCCATCCGGTGGTAAAACCGAAACTATGTCAATGCACGTAGGGGATTCCTTTAAGATTCCAGGCTCAACTATTGAGGGCAAAGCTAAGTACTTTTCTCCTGCTCTTGCCTTTAACAAGGAAACTAAAGAACCGTTTACCTATTCAGAGATGATGAATAATCCGGCTGTGTATTTGGAATTTAAGAAAGACGGTAAGGACTTGTATGAGGGCTGGGTGGTTAAGCGTTATCCTAAAACGTGGGACATGCCAGATGGAAACAAGATGGAGCTGGTGGATTACTGGGGCTATCAATATACTGGTTTGCAGGTAAGGAATGACCCCGGCGTGTGGATAGTGTATCTTGGCTGCCTTACAATGCTACTTGGTCTTTATGGGGCTTTTTTTCTGAGTCACAGAAAGATATGGGTATTATTGAAAGGTACTAAGAATCAGACCACTGTTATGGTAGCCGCTACAACGAATAAAAATCGTCTGTCTTTTGAAGGCGTCATATATAGAGCATTTGAAATGCTCACAGTACAAAGATGATGACCGAAAGGTTTTCTATAAAGGGAGGTATCTGATGGGAAGCTCACAGTTTTTCGGAGCAGCCGAAATTGGCTATTTTGTAGCCATGATGGTATATATAGGGTACTTTGTCTTTCGCAGTGCATCGGCAGGCAAGGCGGCTACGGTTGTAACCTCGGTTTCTTTTGCCTCCCAGACAGCGGCAATATTACTTAGATGGTTTGAGTCCTATCAAATGGGCATAGGCAGAGCGCCGCTTACAAATCTGTACGAATCGCTTGAGTTTTTTATCTGGTGTTTGATCCTAGGGTATTTGATAATAGAATTCAAGTATAAAACTCGGTCATTTGGCGCTTTCATAACACCTATAGCTGGTTTAACTCTGGGATTTATAGATTTAACCGCAATGAAGACCACAATTGAGCCGCTAGTACCGGCTCTGCAAAGCAATTGGCTATTAGCTCACGTTACGATGGCTTTTATATCATACTCGGCATTTGGTTTATCCTTTGCCGCTGCCATGATGTACCTGATACTTAAGACAGATGACCGCAAAGGTTCGGCTTATTGGTTTTGGACAATAACAGCGGGCATTTTTGTATCAGTACTGGTTGCTATGCTGGCAGATTATCTGAATTACCATATACTTCATACCCCTGTAGCCGACGCTAAAGATGCTCTCTTAGGTTCGACCTTTAGAAATAAATCTTCATTAGTAAGACTGTTAAGTTATCTTGCTGCGGCAGCTTTTACAGGTATTGTGTGGCGTTATGGCGGGGTATTAAAGCGAACGTTTACTTACTTTGGGGTATCTGCCGAGCTTTTGGATCAGCTAAACTACAATTTGATAGCCCTTGGGTTTCCAATCTTTACGCTGGGCGGGTTAATTTTTGGAGCCGTGTGGGCAGATCAGGCTTGGGGGGTTTATTGGAGCTGGGACCCTAAAGAGACATGGTCTTTGATAACGTGGCTGTCATACGCATTTTATCTTCATGCCCGTTTTATCAAGGGATGGCGCGGTACAAAGGTGGCAGTTGTGGCAGTTGTAGCTTTCGTAACAGTTGTGTTTACGTATCTTGGAGTTAACATATTTCTTTCGGGACTCCACAGCTACGGCGAGATGCCCTAAGTTGACATGCCCTCTTTGCAGTTTTAGTCTTACCAAATCCAGGGAAACAGAAAAACAATTATGAGAAGTCTCGGTAAATTACTGTTAGAAGGGACATATACCACAGACAAAGAGGACCTTATCTGTTATGGGTATGATGCCTCAGGGTTGGATAATTGTCCTGCAACCGTGGTATGGCCTATCAACACTCTTGATGTAATTAAGACAGTGAAATTCGCCCGTGAAAACGGGTTAAAGATAATTCCCCGGGGAGCAGGAAGCGGCATGACAGGTGGGTCGGTGCCCGGTGAGGATTCTATTGTGCTGAGTTTTGAGAAAATGAACCGCATACTGGAAATAGATGCGGGTAATTTGACGGCTATTGTAGAACCCGGTGTGATAAACGGCCATCTGCAGAGCGAGCTTGAGGACAGCGGTTTTTTTTATCCCCCTGACCCTGCCAGTTTAAATATATGCACGATAGGGGGTAATGTTGCAGAAAATGCCGGAGGGCCGAGGGCTCTGAAATATGGCGTAACAAGAGACTACGTGATGCAGATAGAGGCTGTGCTGCCCGATGGGAGGTTGATAAGCACAGGGGTTGAGACCTCAAAGGGAGTGGTCGGATATGATCTTACGCGCCTCCTTGTTGGCTCTGAGGGGACACTTGCCATGATAACCAAGATACGTCTTAAAATACTGCCTGCCCCTGAGGCCATAGTCACAATCCTGTGTGCTTTTAATAGTATTGAATTGGCAGGCAAGACGGTATCAAAGATAATAGCATCGGCACTTCTGCCCAGAACCATGGAAATTATGGACAGGATGACCCTAATGGCCGTAAATAAATACAAAAACGTAGGATTCCCTGAAAACGTCGAGGCCATGCTTTTGGTTGAGCTTGATGGTAACCGCAGGGCGATAGTGCAGGATGCTGAGAAAGTCTCTAACATTTGTAACTCCTTTGAAGGTAAGATAAAAATAGCAGAGGATGTAGCCTCACGCGATATGCTGTGGGAGGCCAGACGAGCAGTATCTCCAGCTCTTTATAAGATCAGCCCGACCAAAATTAATGAAGATATTGTCGTTCCCATAACGAGGGTGGCTGATATTTTGGTTGCCGTACAGCGGATTTCAGAAAAGTTCGGTATCCCTATCGCCTGTTTTGGCCATGCCGGGGATGGCAACATTCACGTCAATGTAATGGTGGACAAAAATAACAAGGAAAGTGTCGCAAAATCGGAAAAAATAGTAAGAGAGATATTTAAGGCAACACTTGACATGGGGGGGACTATTTCAGGGGAGCACGGGATTGGCCTTACTAAGGCTAAGTATTTGGATATGGAGCTGGATGCCGTTAATATTGAATTGATGAAAGGGGTTAAGAAATTATTTGACCCTGAAAATATTTTAAATCCAGGCAAAGTTTTTCTAAGCTAATCAAAACACGTTTTTCATAATAGTATTCAAATTCTAATAACATAAAATATCACTAACCAGATAAACCAACGCAGACTATGATTCAGGATACACTTTTATAATATCGGAATAGAGTTTTCCATTAGGGATTATGATTTTGATATTCTCAGTTGAAATCAGAATTGTAGTTAATAGAAGCACATCTTCAACACGCCCTGTGACACCAGCAGCCTCAATAACATCACCAGATTTAAAGGGTCTGAATAATAAAATAAGAAAGCCAGAGGCGAAATTGGCTAATGAGCCCTGAAGAGCTAATCCAACGGCAATACCAGCAGAGCCTATCACTGCAATAAAAGAGGCTGTTTGAATTCCAAATTTGGCGAGTGTAGCAATTATAGCAAAAGTCATTATTAGAACATGAATGAGATTACTAATAAATGAAATAACTGTTTTTTCCTGACCACTTTTAGTAAGGATTGTCGAGATAACTCTTTTTAATATCTTTGCAGCCATGTTACCAACTACAAGAATGGCTATAGCACTAAATATATTTAACCCGTAATCAAATACAGTTTTAAACATTACATTGTTATAATCTAACATGACACTATTCTAAAGAAAGGTTAAACAAAAAATCAATCTGTCATTTACGTCCGCAAAAATGATCCGTCTCCCTAGGAGGTTACTTTCCCCTCAAGGTGATTCCTCTGGTCGCTATCGCTCCTCGTAATGACGGAGAAAAGAACTTTATTTGTTGCCACTGTTCATCATAAGGCAACAACTCTCACCGTCATTGCGAGCATAGCGTCGCAATCTCCTCTTTTTGGTGTAATTTAATTTTGTCTTTGAATGAAACCCTGTATTAATTAAATTCTCTTTATCAAAAAATAGGCCTATTTTCTTCTACGTTGGAATTTCATCTTTCTGCGAAGTTTCTTATGCTTGTGTTTTGACATTTTCTTCTTACGCCATTTCTTTACATTACCCACTCAATCACCTCCTTACAGTCTGTTTGAAACCTTTTTATTACCGTTACCATATCGCCCCATAGCCTGTTCCATAAAGGTCTCAAGCTGAAGCTCAGTTGTCGTGGATTCAGTGCCGTCATAAGGAATACTTATACCGGCAATACCATAGTCACGGCTCAATGCACGCATAAGGGCTGTCACTATGGTGCCTGGCATACAGCCAAAAGGCATTGTGTTTACAATCCCTGCCACTCCGTGTTGTATTAAATCCACAGCTTTTCCCATGCTGAGAATTGTCTCACCCTCAAAGGACTCATGCACGTACGGGGCTGCTTTTCTCACAATTGCCCCTGTGTCAGGCTCGTGCAGGGTTTTAAGGAATCCTCTGAAGTGCCGGGCATACTTATACTCTATCGCTTTCTTATAAACCCGTTTTATTGCAATATCCATCAGCGCTTTGTAGTCTTTTTTTACAAGCGCATGTTTAAATCCAAAATAATTTACGTAATAGATCCACTCTTCAACGGGGGCAAGCCAGGCCTCTCCGCCCAGTGCCTCAATTTTCTCTATAAGGTTTTCATTTGAAAACTTATTTGAGCGTACAAATATCTCTCCGATTACTCCTATAAGCGGTCTTTTCTCTTTTGTTCTGGCAATAGCCTGAAAGTCTCTCCTTGCACGTTTTAGTATTGGATCAAGCTTAAGGTCTTTCCCTCGCAGTGCGTTATAGGTTTCCATTAAGTACCGGTTGTAAAGCTCTGCGGTCTGACCCTTAACGGCCTCATACGGACGTGTCTCATGCAGTGATTTAGTTAAAAGCTCAATAGCCACTATCCCATTCCATGAGCGCATAACAAAGTCCTGCCCCGCTATCCCAAGATCTGAATAAAAACTCGCATCCTGTACGGGTGAAAATATCTGAACGTTCTTAAGCCCCACCTGATCCAACAAAAGACGCTGAAACACCGTGTATTGGCCAAATCTACAGGGGCCTGTTCCTGAGGGCATAAAGAAAGTTGACTTCTCAGCGTCAAACCCCTCGGAAAACACCATTCTTAGCATATCTCCGGTTGTTACCACGCAAGGGTAACACTCCTTGCCAGAGACGTAGCGTCTGCCCAGCTCTATGGATTCCTCATCGCTTTCCGGAAGCACCTCAGAGGCAATGCCTGAGTGCTCAAACGCTGCGGCAAGCGCATAAGCGTGATCGGACATGCGGGGAATGTAGATTTTCTCAAATTTTCTCTGCTTTACTGGCTGAGTAGTTGTTTCAACTGCCTCTACCTTTAACTTATTTTGTCTGTTAGCAATGCTGTCTAAAAAAGCCTCACATCTTGTAATAGCTCCTGCATCGGCACTGTGTTCATCTATCTCAAGGTGTAAAAACGGTTTGTCTCCGAGTTCCTCTTTAAAGTATTTTAGAATAAAAGAATCCGGGCCGCAGTTAAAATTCCCTATAAATACCGGATATAAGTTCGGATGGTTTTTTATAAATCGTGCAGCCTTTAAAATTCTCTGTCCGCTCCTCCAGTACATATCCGGCCAGTCGGCTTTGATTTCAGTCTCAGACAGCGGCAGCATATCCAAAGGTATTGATTTTACATCAAGAGTTGCCAGTTTTTGCGGTATCTGAAGATTTACACCGCTATCGAATGCATTATACGGTCTGCCAATTATTACTATGGCGTTTTCATTAATCTGTGAGAGCGCCTCCTGGCCCTTCTTACGGATATGTGCAAAAAACTCATCCTGCACAGCCTTAGCCTTTGGCAACACCCTTTTAACAGAAGCAACAGATACCCCAAAAGCCGAGGCAATTTCTTTTTCAAGGAAACTATCGTTGCGTGAGAAATTGATTATCGGGCTTATGACGTTTATGCTGCTAAATGTGGCAAGTGCCATGTAAGGAATTGTCTGAGTGTATGGGCATGGAGAGCCTTTGGAAAACTCCTCACTGTTACTGCCTGTGTTTACATAAGAAGGCAGAAAGATATTTTTAATTCCCTTATTGAGCAGCCACTTAACATGGCCATGTGCAGTTTTTACCGGAAAACAGGACTCGGATAACACCACCTCTGCACCCAGATTTACAACCTGACGGTTTGTCTTAGGAGATACGATAATGTTAAACCCAAGCTCAGTCAGTACCACTTTCCAAAAGGGTAAATAATCGTGCATTAAAAATATGTATGGTATTCCTATTGTGTTTTTAAGAGCACCCTTAGCCTCTGCATCCTTATGGCTGTTTTCAAGCCCATCCCATAAGAGATTTTCCCGAAAGAGGAACAGATCTTCGATGCTGTCGTGTTGTTTCCGTTTTATATCGTACTTTTCACATCTTCCGCCATAGAAAAGATTCCCCTTTTCTCCGTCAATTGAAACCTTATTTATTTCACACATATTGGCACAGCTCTTACATTCAAAAGAACTTACCGAATAGGTGCTATCCACAATGGAAAACCCCTTAAAGGCCGATGTCTCCGTGGTTTCAGACATTTTGTCACGCGCAATCAGTGCCATACCAATAGCGCCTGTGACGTCATGATTAGGCGGTACGGTAACTTGCTGGCCAGTAAACTTTTCAAAAGCCGCTACCACCGCTTTATTGTGTGCAGTGCCGCCCTGAAAGAAAATATTGCCGCCAATTTTTTTTCCGGCAACCACCCGGTTTATGTAGTTTTCCACGATTGAGTACGAAAGGCCAGCTAGTAAGTCTTTTCTTTCGGCTCCTTTATGAATATTTGCCATGAGGGAGTTTTCCATAAACACAGTGCATCTCTCTCCTAAACTACAGGGCTTTGAGGAACAAAAACACTCACTTGCAAACTCTTCTTTTATTGATATGCTGAGTTTTTCCGCCTGCTCTTCTAAAAATGAACCAGTGCCTGCGGCACATGCTTTGTTCATTTCAAAGTCCACTATTACTCCATCTTCAATAGAGATGTATTTAGAGTCCTGACCGCCGATTTCAAAAATCGTATCCACTCTGTTATCAATGTGAATGGCTGCGGTGGCCTGAGCTGTGATTTCGTTTTTTACGATATCAGCGCCGATAAAATCAGCAATCATATACCTGCCCGAGCCGGTTGTACCCACGCCTGAGATTTCAACAAATCCTCCAATGGACTTTCCAACCTCTCTGAGACCCTGCATCACGGCCTCTATGGGGCGGCTGGCAGTCATCAGGTACTGCCTTGCAAGGAGTTTTCCAGTTGCGTCAATAACTGCAACGTTTGTGCTGATGGAGCCGATGTCAACACCCATGTAGGCTTTAATACGCTGGTTTTCCTCGGAAAAACATGAGGCGCCGTGAGGCTCCGCAGATAAGTTTACTGATGCTGCATTTCCGTTTCCGCCTTTGATGTGTCTTTTTTTAAAATCATCGCCTGCGGCAATAAGAGGCTTTTTACCCTTATCGGAGTATTTAACGGTTTTTATATAGTGTTCAAGTCTGCTTAAATCATAGCTTTTAATAGTTCCGCTGTCAATGTCTTTAAGAGCAGCGCCTATGGCTCCTGTCAAAGCGCAGTGTTCCGGAACAATCAGATTATTTAGTGCAAAAACCTCTTTAAATGCTCTGACCATCCCCTTATTCAGGGCAACCCCGCCGGTAAAGGCAATTTCAGGAAATATCTGTCTGCCCTTAACAATGGCACCCTTGAAATTTCTGGCAACAGCAAAACAAAGCCCGGAGACAATGTCCTCCACCGGAGTGGCGATTTGTTGAAGGTGTATCATATCAGACTTGGCAAAAACACTGCATCGTCCGGCAATACGGGGCGGTTTTTCGCACTTAACCGCTAAGTCGCTAAATTGCTCAATGCTAAGACGCATCCTTTCAGCCTGTTGATCTAAAAAAGACCCTGTGCCGGCTGCACAGACCGAATTCATCGAAAAATCCTTTATAGAGTTTTCACCAAGCAGAATGAGTTTAGAGTCCTCTCCGCCCATTTCAATTATGGTTTTAACTTCAGGGTGGAACTTTAACGCTGTATAAGACTGGGCAGCTAGCTCATTTATATGGTTAATGCCTAATGCCTCAGCTACCATTTTCCCTGCCGAGCCGGTTATAGACATCGTCAAAGACATCCCTTCATACGCCTTTAGAATTTTAAGGGTTAAAGGAAGAGGATGCCCCCTGTGTCTTTCATACACGTGGTCTTTTAGATTACCACTTTCATCCAGGACAACTGCCTTTACGCTCACTGAGCCTACATCAAGCCCTATATGATCCATTTATATTTTCCCATTTTCTTTACGTTTGGGCAAAAATAAAGCCACAACAACTATTATAGATGAAAACTCATATTTTATTCAAGGGCTTTATTGTATATGAAATCTGTTATTTCAAACTTATGATAAATTTTACTGTCTCACTTTAGTTCCTCGTATATCTGCTCGAACATCGAGGTGCTGTGTTTAAAGGCATCCAATACCTGGGGATCGAAATGATACGGCATAACCCGTCCGTCACCCTCTGTAATAATTCTGTTAGTAGTGTCGCTGTCGAAAGCGGGTTTATAAACCCGCTGGTTTCTCAGGGCGTCATAGATGTCTGCTATACTTATGATTCTTCCTTCCAGGGGAATTTGTTCTCCTTTCAGTCCGTAAGGGTAACCGCTACCGTCCCATCGCTCATGGTGTGTTATGGTTATGTTGGTTGCTATTGTAAGCCTGAAGTGGTCTCCTATAATCTTAGCGCCGTATATGGTATGTTTTTGCATCTCCTTCCATTCCTCTGGGGTAAGTGTGTCCGGTTTTTTGAGGATTGACGCAGGGGTGTGTATTTTCCCGACGTCGTGGAGCGTTGCCTGTAGTTTAATTGCCCGTGTAAATTTATCGCCAAGACCCAGATATTCCGAAATTACAGCACAATAACTGCCAACCCTCAGGATATGATTACCCGTGTCCTCGTCGTTTGCCTCGGAGGCCCTTGCCAATGCGTACACCAGGTAATCGAAGGCGTTCTCAGTTTCTTTAATCTGCGAAGATAATTGTTTAAAGAAAAGACTCTGCACTACGAAGTTATTTAGTACTGAGGCGTCGTATGCAGAGACCTCGTAACCATAGTTGAAGGCAAAAACGCACAGCACACTGTTGGTATATGAAACCATGTTATCAATGACGGGATTATATTTCTTTATTTCACTTAAAAAATGGTAGATGCCGGATTTTTCAAAATCATCCGGGTTTAAATACGTTGTACTGGATTGCCCTTTTTCTGGGATAATGATAAGATGTTCAAAAGCATTTCCAACATATTCTTTTTTTGTTTTATTTTCCATAAATCTGTATAAAGTCCATGTCCATTTATATTCTGTTTCGCTAAAAATACCAACTAAGAATATCTCCGGACGCTCATCCTTCTCGTGCTGCTGTCTTATAGCACGTGCCGCCATGTTGTCTATAGAGCTTTGCAGGTCAAATACCAGGGGATTGAAAATCTGAATTGAAGATTCACCGTAGTGTGTCATATTTACGATATTATTATAAGCCGAGTCAAGCCTGTCGTTAAGGTCTTTCATCTTAAGTAGCATCTTGACCCTGGCAAGCACCTCTGCAAAATTAAACGGTTTTGTCAGGAACTCTTCTGCCCCGGCCTCTATTCCTTTTATTCGTTCGTCTTTCTGGGTCAGGGAGGTTATCATTATAACGGGGATGTATCTGTTTACGCTGTTTTTAAGTGTCTTACATACCTCGTAGCCGTCAATTTCAGGCATCATGACGTCTAAGAGCACAATATCTATCCGTTCTTTTTGTATTATATTAAGCGCATCTATGCCGCTTGTTGAAAGAATAGTCTCGTACCCGGCAGGCTTTAAAATCGCTTCGAGCAACTGCAGATTCATAACCTCATCATCTACGCATAGTACTTTCTTTTTTTTATTTATCATAAACTAAGTCCCTTATTTTTTATTTATAAACTCTTCGACAATCCCAGGCAGCTGCCTGGTATCTATGGGCTTTGGCACATATCCGTCAAAGCCGGCACTAAGCAAATTTTCCTTGTCTCCTTTCATTGCATTGGAGGTTACCGCTATTACCTTAATGTTTTTCGTAATAGTGTCGTTTTTTAACATTTTTAATGCATCCATGCCATCCAGAACTGGCATCTGTATGTCCATAAGAATCAGCTCCGGCACTATTTCCTTGGCCATCCTCACGCCCTCATAACCATCCACAGCCTCTATTACCTCATAACCATAGTAAGTCAGGACTGACTTAAGAAGCAGCATATTAGTCTCGTTGTCCTCGATTATGATAATCTTTGCTCCCACGCAGCACCCCCTCTCTCACTACTTTACTAAAATACAACACATGAAAATTATCGGGATTCGCCATTTTTAGTATTATACACCGTTATTGCGGGTATAGTAAAATAAAACCTGCTGCCCTTACCAAATACGCTTTCCACTCCGATAGTTCCGCCATGAAGCTCTACCAGTTTTTTTGAAAAAGCCAGGCCAAGTCCGGATCCCTCGTATCTCTTCTTATACGAGGAGTCCAACTGGGTAAATTCGGTAAATAGTTTTATTAAATCCTCTTCTTTAATGCCTATGCCTGTATCATTTATGGATATCTCTATAAAATTACCGGAACCAGCCGGGGATTTAACTATAGCAGTTATTTTAACGCTGCCCCCTGCCGGGGTAAACTTAACGGCATTGCTGAGCAGGTTGAAAAGCACTTGTTTTAACCTTCCCTCGTCTGCTAATATTTCCATATCCGCATCGGGAGCCATTTCTGTAGTTAAGCCAATGCCCTGTTTTAATGCCTTTTCTTTTAACATTATCACAGACATTTCTATTATATCCCTAACCCGGCAAAGGCTCTTTTCGAGCTCGACCTTGCCTGACTCGACTTTAGCCAAATCCAGTATTTCATTAATAAGTTTCAACAGATGGTCGCCACTTTTTAAAATATTTTCCGTATACAGCCTCTGACTGTCATTAAGAGTTCCGTATAATCCGTCAATAAGCACCTGGGAAAAACCAATAATGGAGTTAAGTGGCGTACGCAGTTCATGGCTCATATTGGCAAGAAAACTGGACTTAATCTTATTGGCCTGTT
>JADFYB010000006.1 GCA_015233245.1 Nitrospirota bacterium
CAGGAGGCCATGACTAGGTTAGAGTACATGCCCTACAGAGGGGCAGTGCTAATAAAAAAGCTGCTGAAATCGGCAATGGCAAATGCTGAGCAACATGATGTCGCAGACCCTGAAAATATGAAGCTTCTGCGTGTGTATGTCGATGAGGGGCCTATGATGAGGCGCATTATGCCGCGAGCAATGGGCAGGGCAAATGTAATCAAGAAAAAAACGAGCCACATAACAGTGGTTCTATCAGAGTGATGGAGGTGGCTTTTGGGCCAGAAGACACATCCCATAGGTAACAGACTAGGAATTATAAAGACGTGGGATTCTAAGTGGTACAGTAAGAGTGCTTATGCCCAGCAGTTGCATGAGGATTTAAAGCTGCAACAGTATATAAAGGAAAAGTTATACCATTCAGGGATAAGTAAGGTTGAGATTGAGCGTGCCGGACAGAAGATAAAGATTATAATACACACGGCGCGACCCGGAATAATAATTGGTAAGAAGGGTATTGAGGTAGAAAACCTCAAAAAGGCTATTGAGTCATCTATTACTAAACAAGTGAGCATTGATATAAAAGAAATTAGAAAACCAGAACTTGACGCTCAACTGGTAGCGGAAAATATAGGAATGCAAATTGAAAAGCGTGTGGCATACCGAAGGGCTATGAAAAAATCAGTTTTGTCTTCTATACGGTTCGGTGCTCTGGGAGTAAAGATAGCCTGTGCAGGACGTCTTTCAGGAGCAGAAATAGCACGTACCGAGTGGTATAAAGAAGGGCGTGTGCCACTTCATACATTCAGGGCTGATATTGACTATGGCACAGCACGCGCAAAGACAACGTATGGGATAATTGGCGTAAAGGTGTGGATTTATAAAGGTGATGTGCTGCCGGAGACAAAGGGCGCAGCCTGATGGGGATAATGAGAGGTAAGGAGTAAACGACATGTTGATGCCTAAAAAGGTAAAATACAGAAAGATGATGAAGGGTAATATGAATGGTAAGGCCATGCGTGGATCTGAGGTCTCGTTTGGTGAATTTGGCCTTAAAGCTCTTGAGCCCGGTTGGATAAGCAGCAGACAAATTGAATCTGCCAGAGTGGCTATTACCAGATACGCTAAGAGAGGCTGTAAGCTATGGATAAGGATTTTTCCTGATAAGCCTATAACTAAAAAGCCTGCTGAGACAAGAATGGGTAAAGGAAAGGGTAATCTTGAGTACTGGGTGGCTGTGATAAAACCCGGCAGGGTGCTCTATGAAGTATCCGGTGTAACTGAGGAGATAGCAAAAGAAGCCATGCGGCTGGCCTCATTTAAGCTTCCTATATCTACTAAATTTGTACGGCGAGAGGAGGCTGTGATTTGAAAAAAGTGGCAGAATTAAGATCACTGACTGAGGATGAGCTTATGGTAAAAGAGCGGGAACTGAGGAAGGAGCTTTTTAATCTCAGGTTTCAAAGCGCAACCGGCGAGATACAAAACCCAATGCGGTGTAAAACCGTACGAAAGGACATTGCAAGGGTGTTGACTATAAAAACACAACTTAAGGCGGGAAAAAGAAATGCCTAAGAAGCTTTATACCGGAGATGTGATTAGTGATAAGATGGACAAGACTGTGACAGTTGCCATAACGTCCCTCTACCAGCATCCGCTCTATAAAAAGACAATGAAACACACGTTAAAGGTCAAAGCACATGACGAAAAGAACATGTGCAAGGTAGGCGATACTGTGTCGGTGGTGGAGAGCAAACCTCTCAGTAAGACAAAGCGGTGGGTAGTAGTAAATAAACAGGAAAACAAGGAGCACACTGATGATACAGGTTGAGACGGTGTTGGATGTGGCGGATAATTCCGGAGCCAAAAAAGTCCAATGTATAAAAGTGCTTGGCGGATATAAGAAGCGGTATACCCGGATAGGAGATATTATCGTGGTAAGTGTAAAGGAGGCGATACCGTTAAGTAACGTGAAAAAGGGCTCAGTCGCCAAAGCTGTTGTTGTTAGAACCCGTAAAGAGACAAGGCGGGCTGACGGCACATATATAAGGTTTCAACAAAATGCTGCGGTTTTAATTAATGCGGCTCTTGAACCTGTAGGGACACGTATATTTGGCCCTGTGGCAAGGGAATTAAGGTGGAAGGAATTTACTAAAATAATATCACTGGCGCCAGAGGTATTGTAAGGGTGGTGAGATAATATGGGACTTAGTATAAAAAAAGAAGACACAGTTATTGTGTTGACAGGCAAAGAAAAGGGCAAAAGAGGCCGTGTTATAAAGAGCCTGCCCGATAAAGACAGTGTATTAATAGAAAATGTCAATATAATAAAGAAACACATGAAACCCAATAAGAAATATACTCAAGGTGGCATAATAGAGAAAGAGTTCCCGCTGCACATATCGAAAGTGATGCTCTTGTGCAGCCGTTGCAGCAAACCAACCAGAGTGGGTACTATAGTGCTTGAGGGTGGTAAGAAGGTCAGGGTTTGCAAGAAATGCAAGGAGGTTATGGATTAAACGTTATGGATGTGCGGATGAGGGATAAATACGTAAAGGAAATAGTGCCTAAGTTAATGAAGGACTTTTCATATAAAAACATAATGCAGGTGCCTCGTCTTACCAAGGTGGTTCTAAATGTAGGGCTTGGTGAGGCTATACAGGATATAAAACTTCTCGACGCAGCCCAGAAAGAGCTTGAAGCAATTTCCGGTCAAAAGTCGGTTGTAACAAAAGCTAAGAAGTCTATAGCAGGGTTTAAGTTAAGAAAAGGAATGCCAATAGGCTGTATGGTAACACTGCGCGGGGATATGATGTACGAGTTTTTGGACAGATTTATAACGCTCTCGTTACCGAGAATCAGGGACTTTAAAGGTATATCCGGTAAGTCCTTTGACGGACGTGGCAATTTCTCAACAGGGGTCAGAGAACAGTTTATCTTTCCCGAGATAGATTACGATAAAGTTAACACAGTCCACGGACTAAACATAGTTATGTGTTCAACGGCAAGAAACGACAAGGAGTGCAAGGCACTGCTCAAAGAGTTTGGAATGCCCTTTAGGGATTAATGCTTTCAGAATTGATAGATGGGGCATGTGTGTGTGAAGATGGAATTGGAGGGTAAATGGCAAAGACGTGTATGAGAGAGAAGTGTAAGAGGCCGTCTAAGTTTAAAGTGAGGGCATACAACAGGTGTCAGTTGTGCGGGAGACCTCGTGGGTATTTGAGGAAATTCGGCCTTTGCCGTATATGTTTTAGAATGTTGGCACTACAGGGGAAAGTCCCCGGTGTGGTAAAATCAAGTTGGTAGGGGTAATCAGATCATGATGACAGATCCAATAGCAGACATGCTGACAAGAATAAGAAACGCCATAATGATACGGGCTGAGAAGGTGGATATACCGGCGTCCCGGATTAAACTGGAAATAGCAAAGTTATTGAAAGAAGAGGGTTTTATACGGGCTTATAAGATATTAAAGGATAAAAAGCAGGGAGTGTTGCGAGTGTCTTTGAAGTACGTTGAAAACAAAAGCGTTATAACCGGGCTCCAAAAAGTCAGCACCCCGGGCCGCAGAGTATATAGGGGTTACAAGGACGTTGAAAGTGCGATGGGAGGCGTTGGTATTGCAATACTCAGTACGCCTAAGGGAATTGTGACAGATAATACAAGCAGGCAGGATAAAGTGGGCGGTGAGGTAATAGCCCATATCTGGTAAATACCGGGGCAATTGTAAGGCCCCAGATTCTATATGGAGAATTTGACAGGGAGAGCATGGAGAGATGTCAAGAGTAGGAAGAAAACCGATAGATATACCGGCTGGTGTAGTGGTTAAAATAGAAGGACCCGAGGTGGTTGTAACCGGACCCAAAGGAAAATTAAACTGGCGCAGACCAGAGGGTGTGTCATTAACGCTATCCGGAAACACTTTAACCGTACAGCGCCAAAGTGACAGTAAAGAGCACAGATCGCTTCACGGACTTACAAGAACCCTCATAAGTAATATGTGCACGGGAGTTTCCGCAGGGTTTACACGCAACATGGAACTTGTAGGCGTTGGTTACAGGGCACAGGTTAAAGGTGATAAGATAGAATTCACTGTAGGTTATTCACATCCTGTAGAGATGACATTGCCAACCGGAATAACCGCAGAGGTGGATAAAAAGCAGACTAAGCTAGTTCTGATGGGAACTGATAAGGAGATGCTTGGACAGCTTGCGGCTGATATAAGAAGTATCAGGGTGCCGGATGCGTATAAGGGAAAGGGCATACGGTATGCTGAAGAGGTCATAAAGGTAAAACCCGGCAAGACAGGCACTAAGTAGAGACGGGTTACAAAGGAGGCTGAGCCAGAAATTGAACAGAGATAAGATAGAATTAAGGGAAAGAAGACACTTAAGAGTAAGAAAGAAGGTGACTGGAACACAGGAAAGGCCGAGGCTAACTGTCTATAAAAGCTTAAACCATATGTATGCCCAGATAATAGATGACACTGTAGGGCGTACACTTGTGAGTGCATCAACGCTGGAGAAAGAAATGCGCCAGTCGGCAAGCCATAAGGGTAATGTTAAATCTGCCAGCCTGATCGGTGACATCATAGCCAAACGTGCTAAGGACAAAGGAATCCAGAAGGTGGTATTTGATAAAGGCGGGTTTAAGTATCATGGCAGGGTTGAGGCCGTAGCTCGGGCGGCCAGAGAGGCAGGTCTTGAGTTTTAATTCAAAATTGAACCGGAGGCATAGTGGGTAGAATAGAGCACGAAGAGTTGGACTTACAGGAAAAGGTGGTCTTTATAAACCGGGTGGCGAAGGTTGTTAAAGGCGGACGCAGATTTTCATTCAGCGCTCTTGTTGTAGTGGGAGATGGTAATGGAATAGTTGGAGTTGGCAAGGGTAAAGCTAATGAAGTGCCTGAGGCTATACGAAAAGCAGTTGAGAAAGCCAAAAAGGGGCTTCTTAAGTTTCCTGTGAAAGATGGCACAATACCGCACAGAATAATTGGCTACTGCGGCTCTGGTATGGTTGTGCTAAATCCTGGCAAAGAGGGAACAGGGTTAATAGCCGGCGGTCCTGTAAGAGCTGTTTTAGAAGTGGCTGGCGTTCATAACGTAGTGGCTAAATCAGTAGGTAGCACTAATGCTTTCAACGCAGTCGGAGCTACGGTTGATGGGCTGACAAAGTTAAAAGATACCGAGGCAGTGTTGAAATTACGCGGGCGTACTGATGAAAATTATCACGCTAAAGAGGCAGGTAAGTGATGTACAGGATAACGCAAAAGAGGAGCTATGCCGGATTAACGGAGCAAATGAGAAGGACTCTGGCAGCACTCGGCCTGAGAAAGCCAGGTATGGTGGTGGTGAAAGAGGATATCCCAGCTATAAGAGGGATGATTCGCAAGGTGTCACATTTGCTTACGGTAGAGGTCTTGCAAACTAAAAGTTAAAAGAAAAAAGTATCGGCAGCAGGGAGATTAACCTGTTCGGTAGTGTAAGAAAGAGATATTTGGAGGCTGTATAGTGAATATAAATGAGCTAAGCCCGGCTGAGGGCAGCACAAAGAGCGTAAAGCGAATAGGGCGCGGCACGGGCTCCGGTCGTGGCAAGACTTCGGGCAAGGGACATAAGGGACAGAAGGCGCGTGCCGGGGCTGGTAAAAGAATGGGATTTGAAGGCGGTCAGATGCCGCTTCAACGAAGATTACCTAAAAGAGGATTTAAGAATATTCCTTTTAAGACTGAGTATGGAATCTTAAATGTGGACGATATAAATGCACTTGAGGACTTAAACGAGATAACTCCTGAAGCACTTTTTGAAATGGGTGTTATAAAGAAATTCCACAGTGGTTTAAAGGTGTTAGGCAGAGGCGAATTGACACGGCCAGTGAAGGTGGTGGCAAATGTTTTTAGTAAAACAGCACAAGAAAAAATAGCACAAGCCGGCGGACAGGCCGTAGTGCTATAGCCGCGGCAGAGGTATAGGTATTGGGAGCACTTTCAAGTTTCAGGAACATATTCAGAATAGAGGAGTTAAAAAAGAGGGTATTATTTACTTTTGCTCTTCTTATCGTTTATAGAATCGGTGCACATGTGCCGACGCCAGGGATAAATGGCGAACAATTAAGCAAATTTCTTACCGATAAGGGCGGCGCTCTTATGGGCTTTTTTGATATGTTTTCTGGTGGCGCTCTTTCCAGAGTTACAATTTTTGCACTTGGCATAATGCCCTACATTAGCGCCTCCATTATTTTTCAACTCCTTACTGTGGTCATTCCGGCCATTGCAAAGCTCGCAAAAGAGGGTGAAGAGGGCCGTAAGAAAATTACACAATATACCCGTTACGGCACAGTTGTAATAAGCATGGTCCAGTCGTTTGGCATATCTGTTGGGCTTGAAACAATGGCTAACGGGCAGTTTATACAGCACCCTGGTTGGGGCTTCAGGATTCTAACAATGTTGACACTTACCGCAGGCACAGCCTTTATAATGTGGCTTGGTGAGCAGATAACTGAAAGAGGCATAGGTAACGGTATTTCGCTGATAATTTTTGCTGGTATTGTGGCAAGGCTTCCCAATGCGATTATAACCACTGGCAGACTCATAAAAGCTGGTGAGTTATCAATCATACTGGTGCTGATAGTGGTTGTAATGATGATAGCGGTTATAGCGGGTATAATTTATATGGAAAGAGGACAGAGAAAGCTCCCTGTTCAGTACGCTAAGCGGGTTGTTGGTAGGAAAGTCTATGGTGGGCAAAGCACACATCTGCCGCTTAAAATAAACACCTCAGGGGTTATCCCTCCAATATTTGCCTCCTCAATAATAATGTTTCCGGCAACCATAGCAGGGTTTATAGCAGTGCCATGGGTGCAAGCTTTTGCTAAGCAATTGTCCCCGGGGTCAGCCCTTCACGATTTAATGTATGTGATGATGATAGTGTTTTTCTGCTATTTTTACACTGCAATAGTGTTTAATCCTGTTGACATATCGGATAATCTTAAAAAATACGGCGGTTATATCCCAGGAATAAGGCCCGGCAAAAACACCTCAGATTATATATTCAGGGTGCTTTCACGGCTGACATTTGTTGGCGCCATCTACCTTTCCGTTGTCTGTGTGCTGCCAAGCATACTAATAAGCAGGTTTAAGGTGCCATTTTATTTTGGTGGCACTTCACTTCTGATTGTAATAGGAGTAGCACTTGATACAGTGTCACAGATAGAGTCACACCTTCTTACCAGATCATATGACGGCCTTCTTAAAAAGGGAAAACTGAAAGGAAGACGAGGGTAGTTAAAGCAAGGCCTAAGTGATTATAATAAAGTCAGATGATGAAATTAAAAAAATATCAAAGGCATCAAAAATAGTAGCTGAGATATTGGAAAAAATTGGAGATTTTATAAAACCTGGAATAACAACTAAGGATTTAGAATTGTTTTCAGAAAGTTTAATTAAACAACACGGGGCAACCCCAGCGTTTAAAGGCTACAGAGGATATCCGTCAAGTCTGTGTGTTTCGATAAACAATGAAGTAGTGCACGGCATACCGTCGCCTAAACGTGTGGTGAAGGATGGAGACATAGTGAGCGTTGACTTAGGAGTGGTTTATAAGGGATTTATAGGGGATGCGGCAAAGACCTATGCTGTTGGAAAGGTAAAACAGGATGCTGTGAGACTGCTTGCAGTGACAGAGGAGTCTCTTTATAAGGGAATTAATGAGGCAGTGTCTGGAAAAAGGGTGTCAGATATATCACATGCAATTCAGAGTTATGTTGAAAGTAACGGATACTCTGTGGTTAGGACGTTTGTTGGCCATGGGGTAGGCAGGGATCTTCATGAAGAGCCTCAGATACCTAATTACGGTGCGCCCCACAAGGGCCCCAGGCTAAAGCGCGGTATGGTTTTAGCAATAGAACCGATGGTAAACATTGGCGGGCATGAGGTTAAAGTTCTTGAGGATGGTTGGACAGCAATTACAGGGGACGGTACACTCTCTGCACATTTTGAACACACGGTATTGGTTACCGAGGGAGAGCCGGAGGTGTTGACGGTGTTGAAAAATTGAAATTTTATAAGAAGTCAAGAAGCGATAAGCACAAAAAGGCAACTGATGAGGTAAAGGAATCAGCCAGAGAGGATAGTATTGAGGTGCAGGGCACGATACAGGAGGCTCTGCCAAATGCTATGTTTAGAGTGGAATTGGAAAATAAACAGGCTGTCATGGCATATGTTTCCGGTAAGATGAGGATTCACTACATAAAGATACTTCCCGGGGATAAGGTTTTGGTGGAATTGTCACCGTATGATTTGACAAAGGGCAGGATTACGTACAGGTACAAATAATTCTGGCGTAAAGACACTGAGCTTAGCAGAGTGTGGCAGGCAAGGGTCGGACGTCGTTAAGGAGGGATATAGAGTGAAGGTAAGGGCATCAGTTAAGCCAATATGTACAAAGTGCAAGTTGATAAAGCGAAAGGGTGTACTACGGGTGATATGTGAGATACCAAAGCACAAACAGCGGCAAGGTTAAATGTGAGGGAATAAGATGGCAAGAATAGCAGGAGTGGATTTACCCAGAAAGGAACGGGTGGAGATAGGGTTAACGAGAATATTTGGTATAGGGAGACCGACCTCCAGAAAGATTCTCAAAGAGTCCGGCGTAAACCCTGATACGAGGGTAAATGATCTGAGTCCGGATGATGTGGCAAAACTTCGGGCAGTGATAGACAGAGACTATAAGGTAGAAGGGGACTTAAAGAAAGAGGTCTCTATGAGTATCAAAAGGCTAATGGATATAGGCTGTTACCGAGGTTTAAGACATAAACTGGGACTGCCTGTAAGGGGGCAGAGAACTAAGACAAATGCAAGAACACGACGGGGTCCTACTAAGTCAGCGATTAAGAAAAAAGGAGGTAAATAATGCCGCCGAGGAAGCGTAAAGGGCCAAAGAAAGAAAAGAAGCGTGTAGCCAGCGGGGTTGCCCACGTGCAGACAACATTCAACAACACCCTTGTAACGATAAGTGACACATCGGGTAATGTGTTGGTGTGGTCATCGGCAGGCAGCCTGGGATTTAAGGGTTCAAGAAAGGGAACGCCCTATGCGGCTCAAATAGCGGCGGAGACGGCGGCAAAAAAGGCCATAGAGATGGGAATGAAACAGATTGATGTTTTTATAAAAGGGCCGGGGGCCGGCAGGGAATCTGCTATAAGAGCTATACAGGCGGCAGGCATAGATGTTAATTTAATAAAGGACGTAACCCCTGTGCCGCATAATGGGTGTAAACCTCCAAAAAGGAGGCGAGTGTAGCATGGCCAGATACACAGGACCACTCTGTAGGTTATGCCGCAGGGATAATGAGAAGCTGTTTCTTAAAGGACAGAGGTGTACCACTGATAAGTGTTCCATCGAAAGGAGGAAGACAGCACCCGGGCAACACGGCTTAAGAAGGGGAAAACTCTCCGATTATGCAATACAGCTCAGGGAAAAACAGAAGGTTAGATTGGCTTATGGTCTTTTGGAGCGTCAGTTTAGGAGGTATTTTAAAGAGGCCTCAAAAAAGCGCGGGATAACTGGTGAGCTTTTACTTCAACTCCTTGAGCTTCGTCTGGACAACATTGCTTTCAGGCTGGGTTTTGCTTCAAACAGGAATCAGGCAAGGCAGATGGTCACTCATGGGCATTTTGTAGTAAACGGCAGAAAGGTCAACATACCGTCGTATAGATTGAAGGCAGGGGACACGGTGGCGGTTTTTGAGAAAAGCAAGACTGTGGCAGTGTTTGAGGAAAATACATCAAAGGCGCAGCACGCTGGTGTGCCGACATGGCTGCAATTAGATGGAGCGTCGTTAAGCGGCAAGGTACTGCATGTGCCACAGAGAGATGATATTCCTCTTGTTGCCAGGGAACAGTTAATCGTAGAGTTTTATTCGAGATAGATGAACGGAGGCAATATGTTTCTTGAAAATAGTGGTTTTCAGCTGCCGGAAAATGTTTACCTGGAAGAGGAGACATATTCTCAGACTTATGGCAAATTGATTGCTGAACCATTGGAACGTGGTTACGGCATTACTATTGGAAATGCCCTCAGAAGGGTATTGCTCTCTTCGATAGAAGGTGCCGCTATAACTTCTGTTAAGATAGATGGTGTGTTCCATGAGTTTTCTACCGTAAAGGGTGTCAAAGAGGATGTTGTTGAGATAATTCTTAACTTAAAAAAACTAAGATTTAAACTGCACTCAGACGCTGAGATAATAGCCAGGATAAATGTTTCTGGTAAGAGAGAGGTAACGGCTCAGGATATAGAGGCTGATTCGGTTTTAGAGCTTTTAAACACAGATGCCCATATAGCCACTCTGGACGATGATGCTGAGTTTGTAGCAGAGCTTACAATAGACAAAGGGCGCGGTTATAAACAAGCTGAGGACTTAAAAAAAGAAGGAGCACCAATTGGTTTTATAGCAATAGATGCTGTGTTTACACCGATTAAGAAGGTGGTCCTTAATGTTGAAAAGACAAGGGTCGGGAAAGCCACAGATTATGATAAGTTGATTCTTGAGATATGGACGGATGGGAATTTAAGTCCAAAAGAGGCAGTAAGCACGGCAACTGCTATTTTGACTAAGCACATGGGGTATTTCAGCTTTGCTGCAGAGGCTGTGGAATCCGCAGAGCAGGAGAATGTGTCTGAGGATGAGCCGGTTGTTGAGAGAGCAGAGACAGGAGATGAACCGGCAGCGTATCAAAATCATGAGCAGCCTGTATCGTCTGCAACAAGAGACTTATACAAAAACCTTGTAAAGACAGTTGACGAGCTTGAGTTTTCAGTAAGAAGCCAGAACTGTTTAAAAAATGCTGACGTAAAGTATATCTATGATCTTGTCCAAAGAAGTGACAACGAGATGCTTAAGATGAAGAATTTTGGCAAGAAATCGCTGGATGAAATCAGGGATGTGCTGTTAAGTTTAGGGCTGGATTTTAACATGAAAATAGACATGGATTTGGTAAAGAAGGAATTACTGGCTAAAAACGGAGGGAAGTGATGCGCCACAAAGTAGCTGCAAGGCATTTTAACAGAACAGCGAATCAGCGAAAGGCATTATTCAGAAGTCTGCTGGTTGCCTTGATAGAGTATGAAAGAATAGAGACAACGGTAACAAAAGCCAAAGCGATAAAGGGTATGGCCGAAAAGATGGTAACTTTGGGTAAGCGAGGGGATTTACACGCAAAGCGTATAGCTTTTTCCGATGTCCCTTGCAGAAAGACAGTAGCCAAGTTATTTTCTGACATAGCACCGAGGTTTAGCGCAAGAAATGGCGGCTATTTGAGGATAATTAAGACTCGTCGCCGGTTAAAAGACCAGGCTGAGCTGGCAGTTATAGAGTTTGTTGATTACGAGACTGCACATAAGCCCTCTGAGACTGTAAAGGGTAAGAAATAATGTCAGACGCATGGGTTTTACTGGGTTTTTTGGTTCTCTGGATAGTGCTACAGGTTTTTATTTTCCCAAAGTTTGGGATAAGAACCTGAGCGACCAGCCATCAGGAGACGTGCTCTCCTGAGGATGATATTAGCAAAAAGACCAACACTGGCAGTTCAAAGAAGTAAGGGATATGTATGCTACTGTGCTTTCAACATAACTGATGTCAGAGTGTCTGTCTGAGGGGGTAGATTGTGTTAAAAGCATTATATTTGGTTTTCATTTTTCTTATTTTAGCAGAACCGGTTTATGGAGCTGGCGCTTCTACACCGGTTTATGTAAATATTGTCGTTCACAACGAGGAGCCGGATGACACCCACCCTGATTATTTTAATAATCCACAGTACTATTTTGATGATCGGGCTAATCTTAGAGAGTTTGCCCTGATGGTGAAATCAAACGGGGCTGTTATGAATTTCCAGGCTGACTGGAACTATCTGCTTGCTGTTGCTTATTATGATGTTGGGGATGTGGTAAGCGACACAAACGGTAAGAATATAGTAAAATGGATGGTTGATGACCTGGGATTTGAGGTGGACCCTCACACACATGAGACACTTTATAACTATGCAGATGTGGCTTATTTGATCACTCTGCTTGGTGTCACACCTTCAAAAAATGTCGGAGGGTTTTTATATTATCCTCCGGAAAGTGGATCATGGGAAAAGTTCACATTTGGGATATACGGCCTGCAGTTCCCCTCATATTTCTGGCAACCTGATAACCTCTGGGGAGCGGCTACGTATGACCATAGTACACTGGATGACACAAGTTTCGGAGCTTGGAAGCCTACAAATGGATATGGCTTTTATGATCATGACCCGTCTCAGAGGCTGCTTTATATTGGAGGCGGCTGCGGCAGTATGTACGGGATAGCAGATCTGGTGATTGCTAAAGACAATGGAGGCTTAAATCCCAGTGGTTTTTATACTGCCTCTGTATTTATCCCCCAGACGATGTTGGATCCTCAGTTTATAACCACAGTTTCGGATTATATATTTACCATAGTGCCATACGTAATTGCCGATAAAGTGCAATGGATGACGCTTACACAGATAGCCAACATTTGGCGTACAAATTTTCCCAACATGCCTTCTCAGGTGGTATGCAACAGGGTTCCTGAAGGAATGCCTTTAGACGACAGCTCTGAGCACTGTCCGGTTCAGTCCTGCACCTATGTGGATCAACTGCAAAATAGTTATTGAAATACCGCAAATGAATAAGTTATTATCTAACTCAGAATGATGGAGGTACAATATTAAACTTATAGCAAAAGATGGACAGTTAGAGCTTAGCACAGAGGAAATTTTAAAGCGGGCTAAAAAAAGCAAGACACTTGCCTATAAAGTTTGCTCTAATCTTATAGATGTAAACGAGATAAAAAATTTAGATGAATCCTCGGAGTTAATCCCTGTTGATGTGGAGAGTGCTGAGGGGCTCAGGATAAACCGTCATAGCGCCTCCCACATAATGGCACACGCAGTAAAGGAGCTGTTTCCAGACGTTAAAGTTACCATTGGGCCTGCAACAGATGAGGGGTTTTACTATGATTTCGATACTGAGCGTCCGATAACAGAGGATGACCTTGTAAAGATAGAAAAAAAGATGTCCGAACTTATAAGGCGTAATTCGCCATTTGTTCGTAAGCTTATGAAAAAGGCGCAGGCTGTGGAGTTTTTCAAAAATCTTGGAGAACACTACAAAGTTGAGATAATCGAGGCTCTTGAGGCGGATGAGGTGAGCTTGTATGAAGAGGGAGGGTTTACGGATTTGTGTCTTGGCCCTCATGTGCCATCAACAGGATTTATAACTGCCTTTAAACTTCTGAAAACTGCCGGTGCTTATTGGAGAGGCGATGAGAAAAACAAAATGCTTCAAAGACTATACGGCACATCATTTGCAAAACCAGAGGAGCTTAAAAATTACCTTAATTTCCTTGAAGAGGTTAAAAAGCGTGACCACAGGCGGCTTGGTAAAGAGCTTGACCTTTTTAGTATAAACGAGGAAATTGGCTCAGGTCTGATTCTTTGGCATCCTAATGGCGCAATCATTAGAAAAACCATAGAGGATTTCTGGAAAGACGAACACATCAAGGCCGACTACAAACTTCTATACACGCCTCACATAGCGCGCATCAACCTGTGGGAAAAGAGTGGCCACCTTGACTTCTACAGAGAAAACATGTACACCCCTATGGATATAGACGGTGTGGATTTTGAGCTAAAACCTATGAATTGTCCGTTTCATTTGGCTATTTATAAGAGCTCTCTGAGAAGTTACAGAGACCTGCCCATTCGGTATGCCGAGTTGGGCACTGTGTATCGGTATGAGCGTTCAGGTGTGTTGCATGGGCTTATGCGCGTGCGTGGATTTACACAAGATGACGCCCACATTTTTTGCACAACGGAGCAAATCGAGGATGAGATATTAACGGTTCTTAATTTTACGATTTTTGTGCTAAACACGTTTGGTTTTAAAGACTACGATGTGTATCTGTCAACGAGGCCGGAAAAGTATGTCGGAACTCTTGATAACTGGGAAATTTCAACTAATGCGCTCAGAAAAGCGCTTGAGACTATGGGTTTAAAGTATGAGACAGATCCGGGTGAGGGTGTGTTTTATGGCCCAAAAATTGACATAAAGGTGAAAGACTCGCTTAACAGGCAATGGCAGTGTAGCACGATACAGGTGGATTTTAATAACCCTGAGAGGTTTGATATATCTTACCGGGGAGCGGATGATAAAGAGCACATGCCCATCATGATTCATCGCGCGCTAATGGGTTCACTTGAGAGATTTTTCGGGGTTTTGATAGAGCACTATGCTGGGGCGTTTCCGGTATGGCTTTCTCCGGTACAGGTATCGGTTTTGACTATATCTGAGCGGCACGCCCATTTTGCCGATGAAATGTCATCTTACTTAAAGTCTGAGGGCGTCAGGGTTGAAAAGGATACGGCCAATGAAAAGATTAACTATAAAGTTAGACAGTCAACTGTAAAAAAGATTCCGTATGCCGTTATAATAGGAGACAAGGAGGCAGAGAGCGGCACTCTTTCTGTCAGAAAAAGAAATGGCGACAATATATCTTTTCAGAGCAAAGAGGATTTTCTGTCCTTTTTACTTAAAGAAATAAAAGGTAAAACTTAAGGAGGTGTTCAATAAACAACAAGGTTAAAGTAAACGAGCAGATTAAATCCCCGCAGATAAGACTAATTGATGTCGAGGGAGGGCAACTTGGAATCGTAGCGGTAAGGGATGCTATAAGATCAGCAAAGGAAAAGGGGCTTGATCTTGTGGAGGTAGCGCCAGGAGCTAATCCGCCCGTGTGCCGCATTATGGATTTTGGAAAGTATAAGTATCAAATTAGTAAGAAGCACTCTCACCGGAAAACAACGGACGTTAAAGAGGTGAAAATCCGGCCTCGTATCTCTGACCATGATTTAGAGAGGAAGGTTAACCAGATGATAGGATTTTTGGGTGAAGGGGATAAGGCTAAAGTGTCAATGTATTTCAGAGGCAGAGAAATCATAAGGCCTGAGCATGGCATGGCTATCTTTGACAACATTGTAGAGAAACTTCAAGGTAACTACAACATAGAGGTTAAACCCAAACTTGATGGAAAGAGCATAATAATGGTTGTAGCGCCAAAGTAATAGTCAGCAAGTCATAATTTTACAACCTTCACAGCCCAACAGGAAAGTTGCGTACCTGTGGGAACGTGTTTGTTTTGAATAAATTTTGAATTTTTTTTGAGATTTTTTTCTTATTATCAATTAGCCGTCAAAAAAGTAAAATAATAAGGTAATTTAAGTAAGGGAGAGCGCTACCCTCCCTTAAACCCACCCGCACGCGGAAATGATTCCCCCGTGACCCCCCGTTTTAGTGTTAGCGTTTGGGTGGTCTTGTAGGGGCGACCGGCTGGTAGTCCTTGTGTTGTTTGTGTGTCTGTTGGTAAAGATTTTTTAACCGGCGTTTCGCAGACGTAACCAAAGATGTACTTTATTTAGATGGTTTAGAGAGGGGTTTACTTGAAGGTGAATGGAAAGGGCTACTTGAAGGTATAGAGTTAGGACTTGAACTCAAACATGGTTTTGCAGGGCTTGAGCTAATGAATATAGTAAGAGCTATAAATACTTTAGATAAATTGGAGGAGTTCAAAAATCTTATCAAAACAGCCGGTTCCGTCAATGAATTGAAGGAGTTTTTGGGAAAGAATGTATAAACTGCAGAGAGATTATGTAGAAAATTTTGACAACCACTATACTGTTGCTGTGCAAAACAATTATTTAAAATAAGGGTGGGCAGTGTTTACCAAAACATTGTTTAGATTTACAGACCAATCATTGTTGTAAACCCTGTCTGCCATTTCAAGTATTGCGGCAAATGATGCTTTTTCTGTCAGGTTATCAATAGAATCAGAGTATCCCCAATACTCTGCATACTGCCAATCAGAGGGTTCAGTGTTTGCGTCTTTGTCAGGAAGTGAGGAGGAATCCAGCGATGAATCAATTAACAGCATGTAGGAACTATCAGGGTTTAATCTGACCCATAGACCTGCTGTTTTGTGGAATCCATCATAAGCCTGATGTATATGTGGTTTGTCATTTGCTACCTGTTTATGATCGCGATTGCCAAAAACAAGCATGATTTTAGTATTTAAATTATTTGAAGCAATTAGTGAATAATTATTAACAATTGAACGAAATGACCATAATTGTTTTGCTTCATCCGGTGTGGCTACATCCGATGGCCATGTTCGATTAGAGAACACGTTTTTATAGAGAGCATTTGTTAAATCCGTGGAGTATGTACGTTTCCCATAAATAGTAGGGAAATCGTCACTAAGAACAAAAGGATTAGAACTCTTAGAGTTAAAACAGGGACGTCCATCCGGGTAAAGACTACTGTTTACACACCAGCCTATGGTCGAATAATCAAGAGTGATACCACTTGAATGATAGTTGTCAGGATAACTATAATATGGATTATATTGTGCAACGCCGTCAGCATCGTAATAGCCTATTTCAAGAGCATAAATTTTATCCGCGGTAGGAGATTCCATTAAGACAAGATATGCCAAATTTTGTATATCAGCGCCATATTGAACTAAAAGATTAGTGGCCTCCATTCCTGGGTGTGAATAAGCATAAATACCTACATTGTTTTGAAGCGGAGTAACCGGCATGATGTTTCCTATATAGTCTCCGTCAGCATTTTTATTCAGGCCCATACTAAAAAGAGCAATATCTCTTAATGCTTTAATCGAGTTTTGGCCACCATAATCAAAGGTGCCATCACTTTTAATATAGGTATTCCGTACACGTGCTTGTTGACCGGGCCATAAGAACTCCACTGTAATAAAGCCCTGTCTATTAATATATGAATTGTCTAAAAAACTAATAGTTTCCAAAACCACCGGGGTAACGTAAATAATAACAGGAGCGCCGTCCGTATAGCGGGTAGTTGAAGGGTAGGTGATTTTTATTGCTACATTGCCAATGCTTTCAACATAAACATATGTATAAACTGATGTGCTTGTAACGGCCTTGGTATTATCAGTAGTTTCGCTGTAACTATTTAAGCCACCACTTACAACAAAAAACAACACAAACAACGAGATGAAGAGGAATCTCAAACTGTTAGTGTTGTTATTTTCTCTTATAAACCCATTAAAGAAATCATTATCTCCTCAATCCGGCAGTAGCCGGTCTGCTTTTCATTTCTACTCCACCGCTAATTTAAGTTAGCACTAAAGCACAATTTTTGTCAAGATTTATTTTATTACGTTCAATTAAGTTCTATGTAAACCGGTACTTGTCCAACACTTACCGATACAGTCCCTCCCTGGAAGTTATGAGTTTCTGAACTAAAGGCACTATTATAGCTGACTACATTAGCTCCGTTTAGATATGGGGGTACGGCTTTCGTTACCTTAGCCGTACTGTAACCGGTCTCAGATATGGTCACATATTTACTGTTTCCGGAGTCATTCCAGGCTATGTATAGGGGGTTATTATTTCTGAGAACCCTGTACACGTAGATGTTGTTATCTTGTAAGACCTCTTCAGTAGTGGACCAGTCACATCCATTAAGAGTTTCCACCATTTTTTTGTATGCGTAGTAGGCAAGTTTTTTGACTCCCACGCCCAAGTCATTTGTACCCACGCCATCGTAAATGACTCCCGTGTGGTCGAAGTAACTGTCGGTATTTTTAAACCCCTCGATTATACCGAAGGCTACAAATACCTTTTTTATGCCGAGAGATAAAGCATAAACATAGCGCTTTACATAGTCTGAAGCCTGTTGAGTTTCCGTCTGGGAATAATCCTCGTCAGAGGGTTTGCCGCTATAGGAGCCAAGTTCAGTAATCCATATAGGCGCAGAGGTAAAGCCTGCATCATCAAGTGTTTGCCGTATAGTGTTATAGACATCTTTTATGCCTTTATAGTCACCGGTTGCATTACCATACCAGTGGAAGTCAAAGGCATCCACGTAGTTTCCATTAAGTTCGGTGATGAAGGGTTTGTAGTTTTTCTTGAAATCTTGCAGATACGTATCTGCCGGAGGAGTGCCGGGTACCCCCCCCATAAGTACGGTACAATCTGAACAAACAGCCTTGATAGCATCATAAGTTATTTGTTGTAGAGTGGCGAAACCATTTGCTATTTCTAAACTGGGCTCGTTGTCCACCTGCCAATATTTTACAGGGTTTTTGAGTCCCGGCATATCGTGTATACCATCGCCATCATAACGCTCCACCACTGCCTTTACGAAATCCACATATGTGGTTGTGTCTGAGGGTACGTAAGAACCAGTCTTCGTGTATCCTGTTGAGGTTAAGTCATGTGCAGTTATGTTTCCAAGGATGTTTATTCCTGCAGGGACAGCGCCGTATTGTTTGTCCAGGAGGCTGAAATCATATTGTTTGACTGAAATCTTTTGTTGAATCACAGACCAATATGCGTACACGGTCTCACGCGTCCATTTCAGGCCAAGATCGTTTGCTGCGTCAAAGGCTCCTCCGGAATATCCACTTTTGTAAACACTTGCCGGGTGAAACCCAAAAGGGTTTGCAATGGTGCTGTTGTCCGCACATTCCGTAACAGTAGTGTCCGAAAATGTTATAACAACTGATAGAACTACTATATATTTCAATATCTCTTTCATGTTAATCTCCTTTATTGCTGGTTTTTTTCTTGTTTTTTATAAAACAAGCACTTTTTCGTATTCTTATATTTTAACATTGAAAGAGAAATTTTTTAATTAATTTTAATTTGGAGGATGTAAAATTTATAGACCCGCATGAACAGTAGTTTTTTTAATTTTTAATACTCCACTGCTCTGGATGGGGTAACATTGAATTACCTTTTTAAAGTTGATTTAGGGGATTATTTGGAATAGTTATTTCTTTTTATATACATTAAGGCCAACCTTTACCGTTTCTGCACCGTCAACGCTCTGATTTCCCTCGGTTGAGGCTATTATAGTCGTCTTGCCGGATGATGACAACCCAAACTCCTTTGATATATCCACTTTTATCGTCAATATATTGCCTGAAAGTGACATTTCCACATTTTTCATTTTCTATTTTCCTCACACTGTATTAATGTAACTTACACATCCAAAGGATGCACACTGCCTAACTTCTTAATGTTCCCTCAGTTTCTTCTAATAAAAACCTGACCACACGCCCATGCAGATCGTCTATCTCCGTATCCACAAGGGTTCTCTCTGCCGACCTGTAAACAATATGGCAGGCAATGCTCTTCTTTCCTTCACCCACTGATTTTCCGGTATAAACATCGAAAATTTCCACCGACTCGATTAAATCTATGTTGTGCGTGTTTTTGTAAGCCTCGATTGACTCATCTATTTTCTCTTGTTTAGTCCACGAGTTAACCACTATAGCCACATCCCTCACTATCGAAGGGTACTTTGGAAATGGCTTGTATCTCAACGGCAATTGACCTACATTAAAAATCTCATCAAGAGATAACTCAACAACTCCAACTGCGGAGTTTCGCATCTTTAGACCAAGTTTGTGCATAACCTCAGTACTAAGGAGACCAATATACCCGATAGGGATAGGTATCGCATCATTTTTTCTTTTAATCACAACCCTACCAGAGTTCGTAGCGGAAAGAAAAGGCTGCTCAGAAAGTGTCAGCCCAATATCAAGCTCATATGACAACAATATCCCCTCTTCAGTGTCCCTCTCGTCTGCTGGCCAAAGAGATTCTTTTATCGCATCTACAATCCCCTTTAATTTATAAAATATTGGTGTATCATCCGACCATAATTTCTTAGCTGATCCTACATAAGAAACCATTGAGAGCTTAAAACTCTCCTTTGGAAGCATGTTTCCATCATTTATGAACACTGTGCCGGCCTCGTATAGATGTATATCATTTTGCCTGAAGTTAAAATTTAATTTAAGGTTTTCGATAAGTGCAGGTAGCAGGAAAGTCCTCAGCACCGACTGCTCTTTACTTAGTGGATTGAGCACCTCAACCACTTTTCGTCTTTCATCCCAATCCGGTATTAAAAAAGTATCCAGCGTATCCAGTGGCATGAAACTATAGTTTATTGTCTCAGTAAATCCAGCCTGTCTGAGCAGGTTTCCCAATGGCCTTAACAAGATCTCTTTGTGCTTATTTACCTTAGCACTGACAACGGCACGCGGCATCACAGAGGGTATATTGTTGTAACCGTGAATTCTTGCTATTTCCTCTATAAGGTCGGCCTCAAGTTCAATGTCAGTTCTATGCGAGGGAACTGATACAGAGAAGACTCCGTTATTGCCTGAGACGATAAATCCAAGACGTTCCAAAATACCCCGTATCGTATCATCGGAAATATTCACACCAAGCAGTCTTTTAACGTTTTTGCTTTTCAGCGCTACATTAACAGGTTCGTACCTGAGCGGATAAACATCTATGGATTGTGAGGCAGAGCCTCCGCAAAGCTCAAGTATAAGCTCCGCAGCCTTGTTTAACGCCCTAAGTGTGCCGCCAATATCGGTTGCTCTTTCAAACCTAAAAGAAGATTCCGAACGAAGTCCAAGCGTTTTTGATGTTTTACGTACAGATTCAGGTAAAAACCAGGCGCTCTCAAGAAATATATCCGTCGTTTCATTTGTTACCTCAGAGCCCTCACATCCCATCACACCGGCGATTGCAACAGGCCTATCACCGTCCCAAATTAGCAAACTATCGCCCGAAACAACTCTGTCAACCCCGTCAAGAGCTCGTACTTTAAGTGCTCCGCCTGCTCTTTTTACCCGTATGGCGTTTCCACGCAGCTTATATAAATCAAACGCATGAAGCGGCTGCCCCAACTCAAACAAGACATAATTTGTTATATCCACAACATTATTAATTGCACGCACTCCCGCAGCTTCAAGACGTTTGATTAACCAATCGGGAGATTTCGTAACTTTTACCCCGCGTATTATTTTTCCCGAGTATCGTCTGCACAAATCAGTGTCAGTTATCTCAACCGATATTTCTTCTGATGTTTGTGTAATGCTGTCGTAGCTGTCCTTTAGCTTAAGTGTTCTGCCTGTTATTGCCGAAAGATCCCTTGCTAAACCCAACACACTAAGACAATCCCCCCTGTTAGGAGTTATGTTTACCTCAAATACTGAGTCGTGTCCCTCTCCGTAAACCGCCTCCACCTCAAGCCCTGCCATTGTAAGCATAGCAGCAACCCTATCGGGAGTCTCTGTTATTTCGATAAAATCCGATAACCATTCAATCGGTAATAGCATAAGTTAAAATTGCCTCAGAAATCTCAAATCACCCTCATAAAAAAGCCGTATATCATCAATCCCGTACCTTAAGCTGGCTATTCTTTCTATCCCAAGCCCAAAGGCAAATCCGGAATATACCTCTGTGTCAATTCCTGCCATATTAAGCACCCTTGGGTCAACCATTCCTGCCCCCAGTATCTCTATCCACCCTGAGTTCTTACACACCCTGCAGCCAGAGCCCTTACAGGCAAAACAACACAAATCAACCTCCGCCGAGGGCTCAGTAAATGGGAAAAAACTCGGTCTGAAACGCACCGGCACATCTGGCCCGAACACTATATGGAGAAACGCTTCAAGCACTGCCTTTAAATTAGCAAACGTTATGCCCTCATCCACCATAAGTCCCTCCACCTGATGAAATATCGGCGTGTGTGATATGTCGGAATCACACCGATAGACTTTCCCGGGGGCAATAAACATAAGCGGCGGTTTCCTTTTTTCCATGACACGAATCTGTACCGGTGAGGTATGAGTTCTCAGCACTATGTTTGATTCCACATTAGAGTGAGAAGGGGATTCCGCACCCTGCGGTTTTATATAAAATGTGTCTTGCATATCCCTTGCCGGATGATTTTGAGGAATATTGAGTGCTTCAAAGTTATAGTAGTCGGTTTCCACCTCAGGGCCATCTTCAACGGCAAACCCCATTGAAACAAAAATATCTATGATTTCATTAAGTATAATCTTTACCGGATGCCTGCCGCCGGGCTTTATGTATGCTC
Source organism: Nitrospirota bacterium (assembly GCA_015233245.1). GTDB lineage: Bacteria > Nitrospirota > Thermodesulfovibrionia > Thermodesulfovibrionales > Magnetobacteriaceae > Magnetomonas. Next base: position 21,983 of record JADFYB010000006.1, read on the forward strand.
CAGGGAGAGTTAAATCAACGTAGCTGCGAGTGTCCTTTTTGGAAAGGGCGGTCTCTTTTTCCTTTACCTGTGTCTCGATAAAGTCTTTGATTTCATTAACTGCTTTACCGAGTGCCGCCCGCTCCTCTTTGGGAGCAGCAGCCATAGCTTTGAGTTTCTGAGTGACTACACCCTTTTTGCCGGTATATTTTGAGCGAAGTGCCTGCAACTCCACCGTGTTTAACACACCGTGGAGCTCACTGAGAAATGAATTTCTTAATTCAAGGTAATCCACGCACCTATGCTAAGTTGGCCTTTACAGATTCTGCTATCTCGTTAAAACGGGCTATGTCGTTAAGTGCAAGGTCTGCAAGGACTTTTCTGTCGAGGTCTATGTTAGCCTTTTTTAAGCCGGCTATGAACTTGCTGTAGGTAAGCCCTATTGCTCTTACGGCTGCGTTTATTCTGATTATCCAAAGTGCTCTAAATTCCCGTTTCTTCAATTTCCTGTCTGTGTAGGCATGTGTAAGGGCGTGATCTACAGCCTCGCAGGCCACTCTGTATAGTTTACTTCTGCCGCCATAGTAACCGCGTGCCTTATCCAGCAGCTTCTTTCTTCTGCGTCTTGTCTTAAATCCACCTTTTGCTCTGGGCATTTATACCCCTCCTGACTTCATTTGAATTTCTATTTACACGATTTATGATGAAAAAAAACCTATAAATACGGTATCATTCTCGCTGTGTTCTTATGCTGAGTGCTGTCCACTATGGCGGACTTTTTCAACTTACGAGTACGATTTGCAGGTTTTCCAGTCATCAGATGGCTCTTATAAGCCTTGTTTCTCTTTATCTTACCTGTGCCAGTCTTACTGAACCGTTTAGCTGCACCCCTGTGAGTCTTCATCTTTGGCATTTCTATGCCCTCCTGATATAGTAAAAAACTTTCCTAACGAAGAATTGTAACACACTTCTTATTTTTTTACAAGCTAAAAAACTCAAAAATTTGTTACCGTTAAAAATGTTTTTTTCTAACTATTATAGCCATAAACATCAGTTAAAGTTTTATGTTAAACAAACCGATAAGATTTATTAGCTAACTAGTCCGTAAATAAGCAAGCAATTGTATTAAAGGAGGGTCTGATGTCTGTTAACAGTATAGGTGGTGGGATGCCACGTGTAACGTCAGGAGCAAGCAGTAAGGTGAAGTCTCAAGCTCAAAATGTTCAGAGTAAGAGCACACAGCAAACTGCGCCAAAAAGTATAACAACACCTGCACAGACATTAGCAAAAAGCCTTAACTTGTTGGACAGCCTTGGTAAGAACACTGCTGAAAATGGGAAAAGCGGAAAATCCATTGATATTTATGCCTAAAGTTTTTGAGTCTGCCCCCTTTGGGGGCAGACAAACTATTTTAATTAGCAGTAAGCATTTTTCCCATTGCCCCATCATCATCAACCCATACATGGGGTAATCCCATCTCAGAAAGCCACTGAATACCTTCCTTTTCTTTCAACATCGCAATTGTTGCGACACTACCAGCTATCAGACATTGCGGAGCCAGCACACTTACAGAGGATAACCCGCACACAGGCCAGCCAGTGAGCGGGTTTAGGATATGGCAATATCGTTTGCCATCCACATCCATATATCTCTCATAGTTGCCGCTGGTTGCTAAAGAGCCACTTATTACATCTACTGTAGTTATTGCTGTGTTGGGTGCTTTAGGGTTGCGTATTTCTATGTGCCATGGGTTATCGTCAGGGATTGGGCCAATAACGGTAATATCACCTCCTAAGTCAACCAGTCCGTGTTTGATCCCTTGTTCTTTACACAAATCGGCTGCCCTGTCCGATGCGTACTCTTTGCAGATTCCACCAAAGTCCATTTCCATTCCTGGAATTGTAAAAGTAAGCCGAGGTGATTCCCATATAATTTTTTCCAAACCTATCAATGGTAAAAGCTCATCTATTGATTGTTGATTTGGCAGTGAGGAACGTGAAAAATCCCATACTCTGCGCAAAATTCCGGATGTGATGTCAAACAATCCGCCGCTTTTTCGATAACAGGAATACGCATAATCAAGTATTGCAGCAGTCTCCTCATCAACCTCAACAGAGGCACCAACCTCGGCGGCATGGTTGATTTTAGATAAAACACTGTCAGAGCGGTATCTTGAGTATCGAGCCTCTATTCTTCTGGCCTCAGATATGGCATATTTGGCGGCTCTATTAGCTCTGTTTTGCGTGCTATAGATAAAAAGTGTGCACGATGTACCCATAGCAGTAAAGGGGAAGGTGAAAAGTTTAAGTGTTCTCAGTTTTTGCATTTGTTCATTAACCCGGATTACACAAGCAGAGTTATATATTATGATACACGAAACGGTGATTCTGTTCAAGCCATGGTGTTACATCTTATAATTTTTTTCTTGACAAAGCAGTAATTATATGCTAACATAGCTTACTGCGAATTATAATTAAAAATCTGTATTGGGGTACAGATTTTCGTCCAATAAGCAAGGGGGTAAAATGAAAAGGATAAGAATTTTGCTATCTATAGTCTTATGTGTTGTTTCGATGCTTTTAATTTTTGAGATTAGTGTGGAGGCAGCATCATATAAGGCATCATGGTATGGGAAAAGACACAACGGCAGGAAAACTGCATCAGGTCAGGTTTTCCAAAAGAACAAACGCACTGCAGCACACAAAACACTTCCATTTGGAACGCTCGTAAGGGTAACAAACATCGCAAATGGTAAGTCAACAGTGGTCGTTATTAACGACAGGGGACCCAGGGGCAGGAAAAAGGAAATTGACTTGTCCTATATTGCGGCAAAGGACATTGGTCTTGACAGAATGGGTATAGCCCGAGTAAGCCTTGAAGTTGTTTTATCAGACGGTTCGTATATAGACTTAGCTGACCTTACAAAAAGACATATGCTCGCTCTTGCTGATATGACACGTTATGACTATGGTTTGCCCGCTGATGAGGGGATTGCTGACGATTCAGGCATTGAAATTCAACAACAAATGCCGGACATTCTTATGCGTGAGACTGAAGGGGTTGAAACAGAAAAAATTGCAGTTGACTGATTTTCTGATTGAAAAAAAGATTCTTAACCACAGATGGACATGGATTATCTAACACCATAATCTGTATCTATCCAAGTTAATCTGTGGTTTATTATTTCATTGGGTTAAGTGAGCAGCATTATCTTATCAGTTTATTTTTTTGGTGTGTTCGTACCACGATTTACTTGGTTTTGGGAATCCGCACAGTGTGTATATGTTGTCTGAGATTTTTTGTGCTGTAAAGGGTTTAAGCACAACACTATGGCACATGTGGGTTCTTATCAGCTCTATTATCTGCTCCTGTGTTATATCGCCTGAGTCAATAATCAATAACTTTACGTTTTCAAATTTCTTGCGGATTTCCGGGAGTGAATCCGTTATGAGTGTTTCGTTTATCTTAGATTCTATTATGGCCATACAGCATTCCTGCTGCATGGAAAAAACCTGCATTAGCTGAGCAACATCCTTTACATACCGGATATCAGCTATCTTTTCAAAGCCTTTTAAGGAAAAGCTCATCATAGGCATAGTGCCTTTATTAACTAACAAGACTATTGTTTTCATCCTCACTCCTTTTTTTTAGTATAATCAGTTTATCTTATGAGTATTGCTTTTTTCAAATTTATGCCGCAAAACCTCAATAACAGCAGGCATTACAGATAAGATTATTATAACAAATATAACGATTGTAAAATTTCTCTTAACGACAGATATGTTCCCAAAAAAATATCCGCCGGAAATAAAAAGAGAAATCCACAGCAAACCTCCTATTACACTAAAGGAAATGAATTTGCTGTAGCTCATTTTGCCGATGCCTGCAACAAATGGAGCAAATGTTCTGATTATTGGAACAAAACGGGCAATGACGATAGTTTTAGTCCCATATTTTTCATAAAACCTCTGGGTTCGCTCAAGATGCTTTTTATTAAGGATAATTGAGTCCTCTCTGCTGAATACCTTTGGGCCCAGAAACCGGCCTATCCAATAGTTGGTATTATCCCCTATTATGGCTGCTAAAAAAAGAGTACCGGCTAATTTTATAGGACTCAGAGTGCCGAGGGCAGATATGGCACCTGTTGCAAAAAGCAATGAATCTCCAGGCAGAAACGGAGTAACAACAAGCCCTGTTTCACAAAACACAATCGTAAACAATACGGCATACGTCCACTGTCCATACACGGCAGTTAAATCAGTAAGATGCTTATCAAGGTGCATCAGCATGTCAAGCGCTTTAAAAAGATATTCCATAATCAGCGGCTTTATGATAACATTAAGTTGTCTTATTTAGCGAAGATTTTTTTATACTGTAGGTAAAATAAACAATTAATCCCAAAATCAGCCAGATGACCAGTCTGTACCATGTTCCTGAAGGCAGAGCTGCCATAAGATAGAGACAAGAAATCATGCCTCCAACAGGTATAACCGGTCCCCACGGAACACTGAATATGCGTTTTATTTCAGGGCGGGTGTATTTAAGTATCAGCACGCCTGCGCAGACAATGAAAAACGCCAGCAGGGTGCCTATGCTGACAAGCTCACTAACTATATCAATCGGCAACAGGGTGGAGGCTAAAGAGGCGGCAACGCCCACTACTATGGTTGACACGTGTGGGGTTCTGTATCTTTTATGAATAAGTGAAAACATAGGAGGAAGCAGGCCGTCCTTAGACATTGCATAAAAAATCCTGGTCTGTCCTAAGACAAGAACAAGGATTACAGAGGTAAGTCCTGCAATTGCACCTATCTTGATTAGTGTGGCCAGAAACGTAAGCCCCATAGCGTCAGTGGCAGTTGCAATAGGAGCAGGTCCTCCTAATTTTGAATAATGTACGATACCTGTCAAAATGAGTGAGACTGATATGTATAGTAAGGTGCAAATAGCAAGGCTGCCTAATATCCCCACTGGTAGTGATTTTTGAGGATTTTTAGCCTCAGATGCAGCAGTGGAAACGCTGTCAAAGCCGATATAGGCAAAGAAAACAAGCCCAGCCGCCCTGAGTATGCCGCTCATTCCAAAAGAACCAAATGTCCCCGTGTTTGGTGGTATAAACGGATGCCAGAGCTCCGGTTTTATGTAAAAAAGGCCAGTTGTTATAAACACAAGTAAGATAGCAACCTTTATTATCACAATAGCAGTGTTGGCTCGTGATGAGGCTCTTATGCCGGTAATCAGTAGGATGGTTACTATCAAGATAATAGTAAAGGCTGGTAAATTAAAGATATTTCCAGTTAAATGCCAACTATTCAGCGTGGGATTATAAGAAATGAGAGGTCCGCTTAATTTTCTGGGAAAAGTGATATCTAAGTCTTTCAGGAAACTGACAACGTAACCTGACCAGCCTATGGCTACTGTGGTAGCACCGAGGAAGTATTCAAGGATGAGGTCCCAGCCAATTATCCACGCTATAAATTCGCCCATAGAGGCATAGGCATACGTGTAAGCGCTCCCTGCAACCGGTATCATAGAGGCGAGCTCTGCATAACAAAACCCTGCAAAACCACAGGCCACAAGTGCAAGCAAAAAAGACAGTGTCACAGCAGGCCCTGCATACTGGGCTGCGGCATTACCTGTCAACACAAAAATGCCTGCCCCTACGATTCCACCCACACCGAGTGAAACCAACTCAAAGGTACTCAGCGCTCTTTTGAGCCCAGTGGACTCATCAAATGCCCCTGATAAAAGCGAATTTATGTCTTTTTTTAAAAGTAGCCGTTTAATCATTTTCTTATCGCATTATAAAATAAAACTTAACATTAAAAGTTAAACTGAGCTATGTTACCATATTTAGCAGAAAAAAGTTATATAACAAATGCTGCCCCATAGTAGTAACTGCAAGAAAATCAAAGCTGCAATTTAATTTGACAATAAAAACAAAAAACATGTAAACTTTCATTTGGTAGCCCTCTTAGCTCAGTAGGATAGAGCACAGGATTCCTAATCCTGGGGTCGTGAGTTCGAATCTCGCAGAGGGCACTTAAATCCATTTGTGTAAAGTTTGCAAAATATGGACTATGTATCATATCTTCAGTAAAAATATCTTGACAAGTCAAATATGTAAGGTATATTTTACTAATTAAATAATTAGTCTTGGGAGTTGGTTAACAGAGGGCGTGGCAATGGCTTTGGGATGTCCGGATTTATCAGTTTTTGCAATGTATATGTTAAAATATGTTTAGATAGTTGTAAATAAGTAAAGGAGGTATTGGAAAATGGCATCTATTTTAGAAAAAGAGTTTAATTATTTTTTAGAACATCAAGATGAGCTTGTAGCACTATACAACGGGAAATATATAGTTATAAAAAATCAAACAGTTCTCGGCAATTATAGTTCTAAAAAAGAGGCGGTTGCAGCCACAATTAAAGAACATGAAATCGGCACTTTTCTTGTTCAATTATGTACCCCCGGCTCTGAAAGCTATACTCAAACTTATCATTCACGGGTGAGTTTTGCCTGAAAAACAGATTACAAGAGCATTTACAGTACTTTATAAGGGTTTAGCTCGTGAACTTCCCACTGAAGTGCATGTTTCTGGCAGTTTTAACAATATAGAGTCAGTTGTAGAGTTATCATGTATAAACGCACGCGCATACAAAGGGATTTGGGATACCGGTGCAACCAACTCTATGATTACAAAAAAAATTGTAGATGATTTAGGCTTAAGTCCTACTGGAATAAAAAGAGTTAGCAATGTTGAAACGACAGTTAGTGTTCCCTCGTATGATATTTGCGTTTTTCTGCCTAATAAAGTATTTATTTCAGATTTAGAGGTTGCCTTAGGAAACATGTCTGGTTTTGATATTTTGATAGGTATGGACATAATTTGCCAAGGAGATTTTGCCGTTACTTATAAAGAAGGAAACACCGTTTTATCATTTAGAACTCCTCCGCTTAAGGAAATTGATTTTGTTCAAGAAATAAATAGATCAAATGCTGCTGGAATAAAAAGAAATGCTCCGTGCCCATGTGGAAGTGGTAAAAAGTTCAAAAAGTGTTGCGGCAATAACTTAATTTTTACCTAAAGAGCGTTATTCTAAAAGAAACGCTCCATCGCATTTTAAAAGAATAAAAGCCAATCTACTTTTAACATCAAAAATCCAGGATGGAAATCTTAAAAAGTGGAAAATAATTAAAAGAAGCATTATCATTGAATAGAGCCTTACTATTGCCCAAAAACGGACAAGACATTAACAACATTCAGAAAAATTTCTTAATTAAGCGTAGATTGAAATTTTAGAGCTTATCTGCATTCCGGCGGTGTGTTGAGAATAGGCAGTTACGGCTGTGTTATTAGAAAAATTATTGGTAGCATTTTTAGATGGTTGTGAAGTTTCAGCGATATTTTTAGATTTCTCAGCTCCGGTACTTCCGCCTGGCAGGCTGATATTACCTTGTGTCTGAGTACTGTCTTTATTAGTTCCATTAGTGTTGGCAGCACTTTTAGGTTGATCTTTTCCGGACGCAGTTTTTCCAGATGAGCCAGATTTCTCCTGAGTAACCTCCTGCTGGGCAGTGGCCTCTTTTTGCGAGGCCTCTGCTGCCACTTTCATATCCTGTGCTGAGGGGTCAGCAGGAGCAAGCGCTGAGGCTTGTACCTGCCTCATTTTTTGTACTGTAGCCTCTGGATCCTTTTCATCAGATGTGTCTATAGAAACCTCGCCACCGACAGCATACTTTTTACCGTCCGGTCCGGTTTGATACTCATAGTGCGGTGCACCGGCATAACGGCCACCTACAGACTGGTGCGCTAATTCGTGTGCTCTTACATCTTGATCTCTTTGCTTTAATTTCTGGATTTCACGGTCTGCTTGTGCCTGTTGTTCTTTGCTCTGCGCACCCTTGTTGCCCCCTATTGTTACCTTATCTTTAACCTCACCGTTGCCCTGACTTTGATTATTTGTTGCCTGAGAGGAGCCGTCTGCGCCTGTGGCATTTTTATTGGTGTTACTGGTGGAGGTTCCGCTGCCGGGGTCTTCTAAGCTCCATCCGCTGGTATATTTCTGGTTTCCGTAACCTGTAAAACTTACACTATCCACACTCATGTTCATCACCCCCCTGTAAAGCTAAGGGTTATTTACTATGTCCTGTCTTAAATCAGTAATACGCTGCCCGTTGTGTGGCAACCGGAGATGTCACCAACGTTCTGACTGGTATTGTATCGTCACTTAACACTAAGTGAGCACCCCTCATATTTGACGTATTTATAATTATAGGTGATTTTAAGTTAGCATATAGTTTGTTATCGGTAACTGTTAAAATTACAAACACTAAGACATCCGCAACACTATAACATCCCAAGTATTCTTCAACAAAGTCTTCTACTTTAAACGAGTACTCAGGGAAAAACTCAAATGGGTTTGACACCATAAAGGCTAAATCAGGGTCATCAGCAGAGTGAAGCCACTTTATAGGATCCTTATGTGGCAACACGCAATACCTCGTTAAGTCTTTAAAACCTATTAGACCCCTGGGAAAGTTGATAACCTTGCCGTCCTCAACCTCAACCACTCCAAACCTTGTTGTACTGAGCTTCATTATGCCTCCATAAGTTCTGTAGTACAATACTTGCACTTTAATAATAACATATTATACATAATCAACACAAGTATATTGGATATCATGATTATGTAAGTAAGTTAACATATATAGTGTCAAGTATCTCCTAATCCATAAATTCCCCTGCTTTATCCCAAAATTTTCCCCTCCCCATCCGCCATATATTTATTCGGTAAAAACCTTTACAAACTTTAGAGTTACGTGTGCACGTCAACCTGCTCTACTGTGCCGACAGTTCCATCATTTTTTGTGTATAAACCCATACTGGACAATCGTCCGATCAAATTCCCTGCTCCGTCCTTATAATTAAACTGCCCGCCTATGTTGCCAAGGTAAATTGCTGCCACTCCGTTATCTTTTAAACTACTTACAACAGTATCACCATTTGGAGATTTCTTCAACACCGATAACTTATTAAAAACAGAATCTTTTTCATCTATCCATTTATTATTATCTTCATCATAAGCAGAAAGTTCAGAAAATCCATTACCACTTGTTGGTCCAAATAGCTCTTTTCCGTTATTAATCACACCATCATTATTTAAATCTAAAGCAAGATAACCACTACCCTGGCCTGTCATTGGCATTTTTACATCCTTACCGTTAGAGTTAAGGTCAAAGTTAAAAGTTCCTCCGGTTAGATCAGCAGCATTGCCTCCGAAGTTTATCACCAGTGGGTCGCTTAGTTTGACATTTCCGGCAGATAATGACGCAGAGGTTTCTGATGAGTGTTCATAGTTCATGTTGACGTCAATAGAGAATTTAATATTCTGTCCGTCTTTAGTTTTTATGATTCCCTGAGCTTTAAAGGTGTAGTCCTGCTTTTCATAGTGTACATCTTTTGATGAGTAACTAAGAGCCCACTGCTGTGGTTGTTGTGAGTCAGGGGCGGGGTTGGCTTGTGCTTGCTGAGTTTCCGGAGGTGCTGAATCCTGCGGTTGATTACCACTGGCAGCATCACTTATGTTTGATAAATCGATCTTATTACCAGTTATTTTTTCAAGAATGAGTTTGAGAATCAGGTATCTAAGATCACCTGATAAACTTGGGTCGAGATTATTATCAACCTGCTCATTTTTGTTGACAGAGCTCTTCTTTGCATCCAGTAATGCCAGGCTGTCTGTAGAAAGACTAACTGTGTCTTTTGCAGGTTGGTTATTAGTTGGACGATTGGCTGTGCCGTTTGATCCGGTGTTTGTCCAAAAAGACATGTTCTCCGTGTGTTCATATTTTTCCAAAGAAGATGAGTTTGAACTTAGATTGATATTAGATGATGCTATTTCCATGTTATTTCCCCCCATGTTTTTTCAATGCAACTTTAATAAAAGAAAATCCCTACAACCCCCGGCAACTAATTTTTCTCTCGGCAAAATAACTTAGAAACTTTAGTGTGTTAACTATCGCTGAGGGCTAAATAAGTCTCATCAAAATACCGAAATAACACTTAGTTATGAAAGAAAGTCAACAAGAGAAACGTGTGATTGTTACAGGTGGAGCAGGAGTAATAGGATGTGAACTCCTGTCAGTTCTGTTAAACAATAATTTCATAGTTCTCTCTGTTGATAAAAACCCGCTACCTGCTAAAAAAGTTGAGCTCCTGTCGTTGAATAATCCAAAACTCAGGCATCTGGTAGCTGATCTTTCCACGGATTCCTTAGCGGATTTGATTGACTTTAACCCCTCTGCCATATTTCACCTTGCCGCGGTGTTTGAAAGATCAAAGGAATCACCTCAGTTTTGGAACACGAACTGGAATGAAAACACTCTGCTAAGCCACAGGATTGTTGATCTCGTAAGGGAAATCCCCTCACTTAAGGCGTTTGTGTTTGCATCCTCATATCTTATTTATACGCCAGATCTCTATATGTGTGAACATCAGTCTGCCCCTGTGTCCTTAAATGAGGATAGCCCTTTAAATCCAAGAAATATCACAGGCGCCTCCAAATTTTATACCGAAAAAGAACTTGAGTTTATACATGAGTACATATCACCTGACCTGCGTTTTATAAATGCAAGAATATACCGGGTTTATGGCAGAGGCTCAAGGGATGTTATCTCCAGATGGACCAGAGCTGCGCTAAGAGATGAAGAAATACACGTGTATAACCGTCAAAACAGATTTGATTTTATATATGCTCAGGACGTAGCTCTTGGCCTTTATCGCCTGTTTCTTTCCAATGATGGATATGGCATTGTTAATCTTGGCAGCGGCATTAGCACATCCATTGGGGAGGTTATTAATGCGCTTTCCTTACTAATTCCTGTAAAGCAATCGAAAGACATGGGACAGATTGAACAATATGAGGCAAGCATGGCTGATATAACAAAGTTGCGCACACTTACAGGCTGGGCGCCGGGGACGTCCCTCTTGAAAGGCCTTGAGCAGATCATGGAGTATGAAAAAGAAATCCTATGATGCCAAAGACCGTTGCAAAAATAAAAGGGGAGAAAAAAGCTATAATAGTTGCGAACGAATAAAAGAGGGGGATATATTTTATGAAGAGTAATCAGGAATTATCATCAGTTTTAAAATTATCGTGCGAGGCTATATTCGTGATTACGAGGATATGATGGCAACCGAAAAAAAATCCGGATTCAAAGTGCTTATCTGTATAGACGGTTCTGCAGAATCTCTCAAGGGCATACATTATGGAGCAAGGTTAGGCAGCGGCACAGGTGCTGAGATAACTATACTCCACATACGAACCAGCGACAGCCACGACATTAACTATTCTCCATCTCCTGGCACAAACAGCAATGCCACTAACTGGGGCATGTCAGTGGCAGAACTCAGGTATCTGGAGGAGGCAAGACAGGCTCTTGTAAGCTATGAGTGGATGAGCGGAATCTGGACTGAAGACGTTGTTAGATATTTCGACGGTGATCATCTAAACAACTTTCAGATATGTTACAAGACTCGTTTAGGCCAAAAGATAAACCTAAAGCTCAAAAGTGGCCACAACGTAGCTGCCGAAATACTGGACGAGGCGCACGGAGGTGCTTATGGGCTTATAATCATAGGAGCGTCTAAGTTTAAGCGTAGCTTAGGTCGGGTTTTCGTATCATCTGAGGTACAAAAAGTGGTAGTGCATGCGCCGTGCTCAGTCTTAGTTGCCAGAGACCTACATGAGGTTCATGGACACCTGATCTGTCTCGATGGCAGCGAGCGTAGTTATGAAATGATGATCAAAGACTTCATAACAGCCTCCCTCTGCTCCTATAAGGTTTCCCTTATATCAGTAGCACCAACACCCGGGGATGAATCAGCCCATAACAACATAATCGCCGAGGGGTTAAAAAGGCTTAAGAAACTCGGTTATGAAAGTCATGAAAGCATAGTGGTAACAGGTGACCCTGTGGAAAATATAGTTGAGTATGGACGAAAGTATTCCGTCATAGTGGTGGCCGCCAACGATGAAGGTGGTTTAAGGCGCTTTTTTATGGGTGGCACTTCTTTTAACATTGTTTTAAATGCGGAAAACTCTGTAATGGTGGTCAGATGAGGGTAGATAATATCAGGTACTGTAATGTGTGGTTAAGCAAAGCGTTTCCATTTCTTAAATGGATACACGAGGTAAGAGATACGTGGAGGTTGGATCTCTTTGCAGGACTAACAGGGGCGGTGGTTGTGCTGCCTCAGGGTGTTGCTTTTGCTATGATAGCGGGCATGCCCCCACAATACGGACTTTATACAGCGATGGTGCCGGCAGTTATTGCAGCACTCTTTGGTTCTTCACGCCACCTTATCTCAGGTCCCACGACGGCCATTTCCCTGGTCATTTTCAGCACAGTGTCGGTTATGGCGGAACCCTCGTCTGCTCAATACATTAAACTGGTAATGCTTCTGACGCTTATGGCAGGCGTTATGCAATTCGCTCTTGGTGTCGTTAATCTGGGAGGACTCGTAGATTTCGTGTCACACTCAGTTGTGACAGGGTTTACAACAGGGGCGGCCATACTTATCGGCGTCAGCCAGCTTAAGCATGTCTTTGGTCTAAGATACAAAAACGCCGCCCATTTTACCGAAAACATGAAACTCCTTTACGAAAACATCTCCCATTACCACCTCTACTCGCTAATTATAGCAGCCGTTACACTTGCGGTGGTGATAGGCATACGTAATTTCAGGCCGAAGTGGCCTGGCATGCTTATAGGGATGTTAGTGGCAGGCATTTTAAACTATAGTCTGGGTTGGTACGAAAAAGGAGTCCTTGTCATTGGTGCCCTTCCCTCGGCTATTCCACCCCTTGCGCTGCCCGATCTTTCCTTTAAAAGCATACACGCACTGTCGCCGTCTGCCATGGCTATAGCGATGTTGGGCATTATGGAGGCGGTCTCCATAGCGCGTTCCGTAGCACTGAAGTCCGGCCAAAATATAGAAGCTAACCAGGAGTTCATTGGCCAGGGGTTGTCCAACATAGTAGGGGCTTTCATGTCTTCTTATGCCTCCTCCGGGTCTTTTACGAGAAGCGGAGTTAATTATGCCGCTGGAGCAAAAACACCATTTGCGGCTATTTGTGCCGCCGCATGGCTTATGTTTATATTGATTTTCGTTGTGAAATTTGCGGCCTATCTGCCTATCGCGGCAATGGCGGCTGTAATTTTAGTTGTAGCATATAATCTTATAGACTTTCACCACATAGTGAGGACTATACACCTGTCAAAGCAAGACACGTCAATAATGGGCGTAACATTTCTAGCAACACTGTTTTTGGAGCTGGAATTTGCTATATACGTGGGAGCTCTTCTTTCTATCTGCCTGTATCTGAATAAGACTGCAAGGCCGAGGGTGTTACCTCGTGTCCCGAACCCAACCGGAAGGCAATTCGTAACCGATCCATATCTGCCGCAGTGCTCGCAGTTCGGTATCATGCGAATAGAGGGCGATCTCTACTTTGCTGCTATGAACCACGTTCAAAAACAAATCTCTGCGATTCACTCATACACACCGACACAGAACAAGATACTGATTATTTGCAGCAACATCAACTTCATAGATCTCATGGGTGTGGAAACAGTGGTTAATGTAGTTAAAGAGTACAGGAGAAAAGGTATAGAATTGTTTTTCTGTAAGCTAACATCAGTGGTAATGGCGATCATAAGAAAAAGTGGCGCTTTAGATGAAATTGGACAAGATCACATTTTTGACAGTGAAGAGGAGGCTCTCAGAGAGATAGTAACGAATGTGAACAAGAACCTTTGCCATGAATGTCAGCATAGAGTGTTCTGGGAGTGCGACGCTAACAAGATTTTAGAGAGCTAATTAATGACAAAGACTGCGTTGAGGTTTTTTTGACAGTGCTAATGAAGTCAGGCAATTGAATGCGGCCTGGTATGAATGTTCTGATAACAAGCGCTTCAAAAAAAGTATGGCTGGTTAAAGCTTTTCAGAGGGCGCTTGCTCACGAGGGTGGAGGAGTGGTTTATGCAATTGATATTAGTCCCAATGCGCCTGCACTTTATTTTGCTGATAAACATTCACTTTGTCTAAAGGACTCAGACCCTGCTTTTATTAGTTCACTTTTATCACTGTGCAAATCAAATCAAATCAGTCTTATCATACCAACAAGAGACGAGGAGCTTCCCATTTTTTCTAAGGTCAGGGACAATTTCCAAACGGCGGGAATTTATATAATGACAGCCTCATCGTCAACTATTAACATCTGTCAGGATAAGAAAATGTTTATCGCCTTTTGTAACCAACACGGGTTTAACACTCCCACAACCTATAATGCTGCTATAACTAATAACACTCCTGACAAGATTGATTTTCCACTTTTCATTAAGCCGACACGGGGAAAGGGTGGGGCAAACACCGCTAAAATCAACTCGTTGAATGAGCTCAAAATGTTTATTTCAATATCAGGAGATGACCATATAATTCAAAAGTATATTGACGCCCCAGAGTACACGGTTGACTTGTTTTCCGATTTATCAGGAAATGTTATTTCAGTAGTGCCAAGGGTGCGGATTATGGTTTTTGGCGGTGAGTCGTATGTCTCTAAAACTCAGTCAGATCAAAAGATAATCACTGAGTCCACAAGACTTGCCCAAAAGCTCAACCTTATTGGGCATAACACGATACAGTGTTTTTTAGAAAATGGCCGGGTGCTTTTTATAGAGGTTAATCCAAGATATGGAGGAGGTGCAGCTCTTGGGATTGAGGCCGGTGCCGACACACCAAGGTATATGATAAAACTTCTCAAAGGCGACACACTCAGTCCTGACAAGAACAATTTTACCGATAATTTCTACATGCTCAGATACACCAGTGAGTTATACATGAAGGAAACGGAATTATACACTGATAAGGCAAAATAATTTGTTACTTTAGTTATAAGTCTATCGCGGGTATTGTTTTACTACGGCTGGCAATGACACACTTTTGTTGTTTGCTTATGGTTTGATGCTGGTGCGTTTTAGATACAAGGCTGGGTTTGTTTTAGCAGCTTATACCGGAGTAATATTACTTATCAATCTGTCTGAATATCTCTATTATCTCTTGTAACTGGCTGTCAAATATGGTTCTGGCATCCAGTATCAGGGTGTCGTCCTTAATTCGACCGATAAGTGGAGTTTTAGTAATTCTCGACAGTTTTTGCAATTGCTCAGCCGATATTTCTGAGTGTTTGAGCAGTACCGTGTAAGTTTTAAATTTAACACAGGGTAGAGATCCTCCTCCGGCTTCTGAGTCATCCTCCCTGACGGTTACAGTAAAATTTGGGAGCGATTTTAATCCCTGCTCGATTTTAAGAGCACGCTCTTTTATTTTGTCGGGATCACACAGAAGCATTTCAAGAATTGGAATGTTTTTAGTTATATCATCTCCGTTGGCATATTCCATGAGTACTGATTCCATCGCAGATATTGTAAATTTATCCACTCTAAGAGCCCGTGCAAGCGGGTGTTTTCTTAATAACTCTATGTGCTTTTGTTTGCCTGCTATAACTCCGCACTGGGGGCCGCCAAGGAGTTTATCTCCGCTAAACGTTACTATATCCACACCGGTTTTAACTACCTCACTTACTACTGGCTCTGAGTGTATCCCCCACGGCTTAAGGTCAATAAGACATCCGCTGCCGAGATCATACATCAGGATTTTTGATGTCTTTGATACCAGTTTTACTAAATCTGCTGTTTCTACCTCTTCGGTAAATCCGGTCAATTGAAAATTAGAGCGATGAACTTTTAAAATCAGCCCTGTGTTGTCAGTAACAGCGTTTTCGTAGTCATAGAGATGAGTTTTGTTGGTCGTACCGACTTCTTTAAGTATTGCACCCCCTGCGGCCATTATATCGGGAATACGAAAAGAGCCACCTATTTCTATTAGCTCTCCGCGTGAAACAATAACCTCTTTATTTAGAGATGTAAGTGCCGTAAGAGCCAAAAACACGGCAGCGGCATTGTTATTTACTACCATGGCATCCTCAGCACCGGTCAACTCCTTAAGGAGTGCTCTTAAGTGGACATGCCGCTTACCCCTGCTGCCTGCCTTTAGGTCGTACTCAAGGTTAGAGTACCCTGAGGCTATCGTGGTCAGGTGTTTAAGGGTTTTGTCACTAAGTGGCGCTCTGCCAAGATTGGTGTGTATAACTATGCCGGTAGCATTTATCACAGGTTTTAGGCTAAAAGAGCCGCTTTCTAAGAGTTTTTTTTCTATTGCATCAGATATGTTACGGGAGATCTCGTTTTCAGCGCTGCCGGAAAGAAGCTCTGAGCGTCTTTCCTCAAGAACTTCCCTTATGGCCTTTAGAACAACTCTGCGTGGATACTCTTTCAGCCACTTTTGGGTCTCCTCCGATTGAAGTAATTTATCAACCGAAGGAAGCCCTCTTAACGCATTATTCCGTGTTTGTTGCATCAATAAATGGCATGGTTTGAGTGGTAACCTTAGGCATAATGCCATTCCACTTATCTATGGCCTTCATTGTGGCTTCAATTCTTCTTAGCTTGATAAGATCGGGTGAGATGTTTTCTTTTTGGAGTCTTAAAGCCTCAGCCTCAGCCTTTGCCTGTGTTATTTTCTGTTCAGCTTCTATTTTTATTCTGTCAAGGTCACGTGCAGCCTTTAGAGCCAACTGCTCAGCCGTCTGTTTAGACTCGATGGCCTCCATAAAGAGCTTTGAAAATGCGAAGTTGACTATTGAAACCTCATCCACAATGATAAAATGTTTGTGCAATCGTTCCATGAGACCGTCTTTCATTGCAGAGCTTACAATGGGTCTTTTGGTTATCAGCTCCTCTGCCGTATATGTGGCTGCCACTGCCTTTACCACCTCCTGTATGGCAGGGTCTATGACTCTTTCCTTGTAGCTCATACCAATGCTTTGATAAATCATATTTGCCTTATCGGGCAGTATGTGGTAGTTAATCGCTATTACTGTGGTAACCTCTTGCAGGTCACGCGATGAGGCCTCGGCATTTGTCTGTGCCTTGTGCACCTTTACGTCCATCTTTACCACTTTTTGCACCACAGGGATTACCACATGAATTCCCTCGCTAAGGACCATCGGCTGCACAGCTCCGAAGTTAAGCACGACACCTCTTTCGCCTGCCCCTATAGTAACAAAAGGATTTATTGCAAGAAGAACAAAGAACCCGATTATTATTAAAATAATAAACAGGTAACTCTTCTTAAAAACCGGTTTCTGGATTTTTGGTTCAAAACCGTCAAATATACCACCTGGCATATGACCTCCTCTTAGAGCTTGTTTTTTACAAACTGCAAGGCTGATTCAAAAATCGCCCTGCCATCGGTATTTCCGAGCATTTCCTCAGAACATCTCTCAGGGTGAGGCATCATACCAACAACATTACCGGCGGAGTTGGTAATCCCTGCTATATTTAGAACGGCACCGTTGGGATTAGCGGAATCGTTTTCCTCTCCGTTACTTTGACAGTAGGTAAAGGCAATTCCGTTATGTTCTTTCAATCTGTTAAGAGTTGCCATATCGGCATAGTAATTACCCTCGGCATGGGCTATGGGGATTTTTAGAACTTGCCCTTCTCTGAGTGTGGATGTAGCCGCCGTATTTGTGTTTTTAACTTTTATGTAAACGTCTTTACAGATAAATTTCAGGTTTTTGTTTCTTAGCATGGCGCCCGGTAAAAGTCCTGCCTCAAGCAGTATCTGAAAACCGTTACAAATGCCGATTACACCTCCGCCATTTGCGGCAAACTCAGATACCGCCGACATTATAGGTGAAAACCCAGCTATAGCACCGGCTCTCAGATAATCACCGTGTGAAAACCCGCCTGGAAGTATGACAACTTTAACGTCACTCCCTATAGCTGTCTCCTTATGCCAAACAAATTTTACATCAGCACCACATACGTGCTTTAGCACGTGATAACAGTCATGGTCACAGTTACTGCCCGGAAACACCACTATTGCAAACATTTAGCCGCCAAAAAGTCCTTTTGTTATGTAATTTAGCAATGAAAACACTCTTTGAGATCATATCCTATTTTGGTTTGATTTGTCAATGCTGACGATTAACATCCAGCATTTTCATGCTTCAAAACACTGTGGAGCAATCTGCAAGATTGCTCTCTACCACAAAAAAGTTAGTCCGCAGATTGCACAGATTTGTATTTTTTTATCGGTGTACCTCTGTGTCATCTGCAGATAAAATCCGTATTCTGTTTACTCTGTCAGAGAGCTCCTTAGTAGTGCAGCACCGCCATTTCCTCTTCTACCTCTAAAGACATACGTCCGTCTTTCATGTCAATGACCATTGCCAATTCATCAGCGGAAAATATCTTGTCTATGTCCAGAATTATAATGAACTGCTCGTCTTGTTTACCTATACCCTCGATAAACTCGTTGCTTAACTGCGTGCCTATCTTAGGGGGCGGCTCAATTGCTGACTTTTCCAACTCCATGACCTCGTTAACGCTGTCTACCATAGCGCCTAGAATTACCTTGTCACTCTCCATAACAACCTCTAAAATTATAACGCAAGTATCCACAGCTTTTTCCGTATAGGACATCCCAAATTTTTGCTTCATGTCTATTACAGGAACAACGCTGCCTCGCAAGTTAATCACTCCGCGCATAAACTCCGGTGTTCTGGGCATCCGCGTAACTGTGGTAAACTCCAACACCTCTCGTATTTTTTCTATGTGAATTGCAAAAACCTCATCATCAAGCTTAAACGTAAGGAATTGTATAATTTTGGCTTCTTCTGCCATTTAACACCTCCTCTTAATAAATCTTAAATTCGTTGTCAGCTTTACTATTTGCAATTAAATCTACCTTTTTCGTTATTGCAGCGGCAAGTTTCGGCTTCTCGTGCGTTATATGAGCCTTAGCCGGTTGCTTTTTGGGCGTGGTTGTTACTCTTCTTTGATCGCCGATTCTGAAAAAACCTATTGCAGCCGAAAGCTGCTCTGCCTGCGATGTAAGCTCCTCAGACGTGGATGCCATTTCCTCAGATGCAGAGGCATTTTGTTGAATCACTTGATCAAGCTGGGTTATCGCCTTGTTTATCTGCTCTGCTCCAACGTTTTGTTCATTACTTGCCGCACTGATTTCTTGTACCAGCTCTGCAGTCTTTTGAATATCTGGCACTAACTGTTTAAGCATACCTCCGGCTTTTTCAGATACCGTTACCGTGGTAGAAGATAAGGTGCTGATTTCACCGGCAGCTCTCTGGCTGCGTTCCGCTAATTTTCTCACTTCTGATGCCACTACAGCAAATCCTTTACCATGCTCACCGGCACGGGCTGCTTCAATAGCTGCGTTAAGGGCTAAAAGGTTGGTTTGTCTTGCAATTTCCTCGATAATGGATATTTTGCTTGCGATTTCTTTCATGGCATGAACCGCACCATCCACGGCCTTGCCACTTTCTTCTGCATCATTAGAAGCCTTTATTGCCATTCGCTCTGTTTGTTGTGAGTTGTCAGCGTTTTGTTTAATATTGGAGGCCATCTCCTGCATTGATGAGGATACCTCTTGAACTGCTGCCGCCTGTTCTGTTGCTCCCTGTGATATAGACTGAGCTGTGCTGCTTAGCTCAACGCTGCCAGATGATACGTTATCACCGGAGACATTAACCTCTCCTATTACACCTTTTAGTTTATATACCATATCGTTTAGCGCATTAGCAAGTTGACCGACCTCGTCTTTTCTGTCCATGTTTATCTGTTGGCTTAAATCTCCGCCTGCTATGCCTTCAGCAAAGACGACTCCATGTTTCAACGGTTTACTTATTGAGCTGGAAATAATCAGCCCTAATGTAAGTGCAAGGAATGCGCCGATTACTGTTATAATGATTATGAGATTTGTCACACTTTTGGCAAGCAACGAGTTTGCGTCTGAAGTCTCTTTGGCCGCTTTTACTTTCATGTCTTGCAGGGCATCTATGGCTGCCTGCTCATTCATTGCTGTTTTTTTACCCTCGCCTTTGACAAAAGCATCAGCCTCTAAATTTTTACCTTCAGCGGTTAGCCCCACTATCTTATCTATTATTACACCAAAAGCTTTTCTTGTCTCAAGGAAATTTTTAAATGCTTCACGGGTTTTTTCCTTAAGAATTGTTTTTTCAAATTCTGCTGAATCCTTGTCTATTGCTTCCCTTAGTTGTTTAATGGTATCCATTGGTTTCTGCATTTCCTCTTTTGTCTTTGCATCTGTCAACTCCATCAAATTTATCCTTACTCTCTGAAATGCGGTTGATATGTCTCCCAACTGACTCAAGGGTACAGTCATCTTCTCATACAGAAGCGTGTCGGCATTTTCAATTTTGTGTAAGTTGATTATTGCAAAAACTCCGATAAGCGCTGCTATTACGGCCACTATAAAAAAACCCCCTACTAACTTTGTACCGATTTTCATGTTGTCTAAGATTTTCATATTCAACCTCCTTGTTTTTTTACTTTACGCTAGTTGAATATATGCTGTGAGGTTTTACAGAAAAAAAGTGACTACAAAAGATTAACTGCTCACCCTTGCACAGCATGTAAATAACCATCACACACCTCCATACTGCGCTGTAAAAGCGTTACGCCATCGCCACCCTTAATTATTATATAATAACCAAATGTGATAATGTCAAGAAGTATATTATTGAAAAATCTACAAATTCTCAAACTAAATGGACTCATAAAATCTTTTTACAAGAAACAATGTTTACAATATTTATATAAAAATAATCATTGTACAACTACAGCATATCCAGCATCATGACAAGAGCGTCTTCTACCGGTTTAAAGTAGTAATCCTTTCTGATATGCAGGCATCTGAAATTATGTTTTTTGTAAAATTCAATTGCAGAGGAATTTGACAGCCTTGCTTCAAGGAATATTTTACCCGTGAATTTGTGCTGCTTTAAAGCCGTGAAAAGTGCGTTAAGAAGGGCTGTGCCTATACCGCATCTTCTGTACTCTGTCAGTACTGCAAGCTTTAGGATTTGTGCTTCATCAAGTATCTCCTGAGCACAAAGATAGCCAATAATCACATCAACGTGTAAAACCACATAATTTATTGAATAATCATTTTCCAGCTCATGTTTAAATGACCGCTCAGTCCACGGACTGGGAAAAGATAGTTTCTCTATAGCTCCGACGCTTGTAACGTCACTGTAGTCCATGGTACGGATAATGGTTTGAATATTTTTTTTAGCCATGAGTTGTTATCCTTAGTGCGTGGGGTTGCTAACCCCCCTGCCGCCTGGGGTTGCTAACCCCTTGTGGACGTTTAAGATATAATGGTTTAAGTGTCATAGCATCAGAAACAGCACCGGCCTTTAGTTTCTTTAGTCCGTAAGCTGCTAAGGCAGCCGGTGATATGCTGTGGTGTTCGATGCCGGCAAAAAGTGCTTTATTATCAGTCAGTTGTTGTAACGTTTTTTTGTATTTAACGGAGGCATCGCCTGTAAAAATGACTTTCTCCTCTGCCGCTAATTTTTCACAAATTTCACCGATTTTATAAACTCCGCATGCCACAATTTCATCTAAACTGCCACTGTCTCCTATGGAATATACAGCGCCGTATATGTCCTCTTTTCTTGCATCAAGCAAAATGCAGACAGGATATTTGGTAAACGGGAAATTCAGAGCAAGTCCTTCAAAAGTGGATATAGAAATAACCGGTTTACCGCTGACAAGGGCAAATCCTTTAACCGTGTTTATTCCAACCCTTAAGCCTGTAAAAGAGCCCGGGCCTGCCGCCGCAACATAGGCATCAACAGCGCTCAGCGTGGTATCAGATTCCTTAAGGATATAGTCAATGGCAGGCATCAGTTTTTCAGAATGGGTATTTTTGTTAGGCATAAGATTTACCCTCATATCTGCCATAAGACCTTTGTCAGAGTCAAAGACGGCGACACCGCCTACCGATGACGACGTATCTATGCTTAGTACCCTCATTCAGTCTTATATTACAAAGTTATAGAGAAAACATCAAGTTTAACAGAAAGAGCTTAAATCAAATAATTTACTTTACTGTTTAGAACATGGTAATATTATCTTTAAACTTATGTTACTAATAATAAACGCCTGGCAATCTGAAA
This sequence comes from Nitrospirota bacterium, assembly GCA_015233245.1. Classification (GTDB taxonomy): domain Bacteria; phylum Nitrospirota; class Thermodesulfovibrionia; order Thermodesulfovibrionales; family Magnetobacteriaceae; genus Magnetomonas. Next base: position 44,099 of record JADFYB010000006.1, read on the forward strand.
CTATAGGTACAAACAAGTGAAACCAATAAAATCAATAAAAACCAAACTTCTTATCAGAATAGTGATTTCTTTTATCATTATGTCTATAGTTGTGCAGGGGATAGTGTTTGTGAGTTTCCGCGCGTTAAGTCTTGATACAGCCAAGGAGAAAGCTATGTCAGTAGCAGAGTTAATAAGGGATACTATAACATCTTTTATGGTCCTCGGTGTGTACGACAAAAGAGATGTGTTTATAGACAGGATAAAATACGCACGCGGCCTTAAAGAGGTTAAAATCATAAAGGGAAAGGCTGTGGTTGCCCAGTTTGGAAATTCAAAAGAAGTCAACAATACTACAAACATGATTGAAAAAGAAGTCCTTGAAACCGGTGCATTAAAATCTCACTTAAGTGAGAATCCTTCAGCAGTTCTGTACAGACTTGTAATCCCTTATAAAGCTACAACTACAGAACAGGTTAAATGTTTGAATTGCCATAAGGCTAAAGAGGGGGAGGTACTTGGCGCTGTTAGCATCATTATGGATTTGACAAACCAGCGCAAAGAAGGTGCAGCCACTATGTCATATATGATGGTAGTTTCCCTGATTTTTTCCTTTTGCACTCTGTACATAATTTACGTGTTTTTTAACCCCTATACAGAATTGTTTAAAAAGCTCAGGTCAGGATTTGAAAAAGCTCAGGAGGGGGATTTCGGTGAAAGGCTGTCTGTTCGGTTAATTGATGAGGCCGGTGATGTTGCAAGAGGTTTTAATACCATGGTGGAAAATCTCTCTAATGCCCTGTCTTTAATAAATCATAAAGTATCCCTGCTAATAGGTTATCAAGTGGCAGGTTCAGGAAATGCCCTGAAAGATACATCTAAGACTGTTGATATGCTTATCAATATATATAATTTTAAAAGAACGATAGAAAAGGACCAGAAAAAAACAGAGATATTTACAAGACTTGAGCAAATTCTTAATACTTTCGGGATTACTGAGTACTCAATCTATGAGGTCACACAACGCAATAATACAATCACTACAATATCCGCTCGTAGTGATGTGTCTCAATCATATGGAGATAATAATGTCTTATGGTGTAATAATTTAATTACAGCTAATGCACATGAGTGCAGGGCAAACAGAACCGGCAATATGGTAGATTCGAGGGATTTTCCAGTCATTTGCCCTCATTTCTGCACTGAAAACCAGGTACTAAAGGCACGAAAGGGACATTTCTGCATACCGGTTCATATCGGTGGTCAGGTTGGCGACGTGTTACAGATAGTTTATAACAATGACAGAGAAGATGAAGTTACAGGTGTGCTCCCATACATTAAGAGCTATTTGTTGGAGGGTGAGCCGGTGTTAGAGGCAAAGACCTTTATGGAACTTCTCAGAGAGCAGTCTTTAGTGGATCAACTGACAGGTTTATACAACAGACGATATCTTGATGAGATTAGTGCCAATCTTTGCTCACAGGCTGTAAGAAGAAACACACTCCTTGGTATTCTGATGATTGATATAGATTTCTTTAAACAAGTTAATGACACCTACGGCCACGATGCAGGAGATCAGGTGCTTAAGAGGATTGCAATGCTTATAAAAAGCATAGTGAGAACCTCTGACATCGTAGTACGATATGGAGGGGAGGAAATTATAGTTCTTTTAGTAGATGTTGAGGCGGGAAAATCTTTTAAACTGGCTGAAAAGATAAGACAGAAAGTTCAGGATGAAATCATAGAGATTTCCGGGGAGGTACTTAGACGCACTGTAAGTATCGGCGTCAGTGAGTACTTAACACATGGGGATAAGTTTTGGCAATGTGTCAAATATGCTGATGCGGCTCTTTATAAAGCAAAAGAAAGCGGCAGAAACAGGGTAGTGGTGTATGAACATCAAACACAATCGCCAAAGGAAGATATGTAATCTAAGGGAAAGGGCTTTGCCCTTTCCCTTAAACCCTAATCCCACAAGGGGGCTAACCCCCTTGACCCCAGGTTTTTGGGTTAATGTTTGTGAGGCTTAACTTAGGTACTTTTAAGTAAAGCTGACTCTTTTACCTTTAACAAATTTTTTTGTAGTTTTTTAGATTTTTCTCTGATAAAATGAATCTGTTTTTCTACCGAAAGACCTTTTGTTTCTTCAAAATGTTTATCTCGAATGTTACGAACCATTTCAACTGCCTTCACTGCCATATAATGTCACCTCCCGTGGTGAATAGATTAAAAGCTGTTTGTAACCCATTTCAAGATTTATGGCATTAAATCTCTGTATCTTTTTAAAATGAACAATATGTTTGAAATTCCAGCTAACTAATAAATCTGCCTCGGCAATAGTTGCAACTGCTATATGGAGTGCATCGTTGTGGTAGTTCTGAGATAATATGTTATGGCTTAAGTAAGCGTCAGCCAGCTCTATTGCCTCTGTATTAACCATGCAAATTCCTTCAGTACATTGCCGAAACTCAGTGTATATATCTTTAACTTCATTCGGAGCATCCTGTATTTCTGCATCTATTAATTCAGAAAGCAATAGAGTAAAAATCCCTGCTTTAAAATTGGAGAGAAGGCCTAGTGACCACTCTTGAAACTCTCTGTCACAACATCCACCTATTACAGATGTATCAACATAAATAACAGCTTTCCTCATAATCATATTTTAGCATTATCAGTAACTAATAAGGAGAGAAATAATTCAGTACTGCAGGTCACTCAAATATATCACTGATGTTAACTTAAAGACCTTCTATGACTTTGGATACTGTTTTCCCATGTAGAAATCAAAAGTTTCAGAAAGTCCTGACTTTAAAGGATATAGCGGCCTCCAGCCAAGCACAGTTTCAGCCTTAGAAATGCTTAAGGTGCTTTTTCTTAAATCACCGGGGCGCGCAGGCCCCTTAGCTGGCACACTGAATCTGTCCTCTTTGGCATATCCTTTCTCTCTTGCACACTCAAGTATGGTTCTGTAAAGCTCTCCCGTTGTTGTCTCAACTGAGGTGCCTATGTTTATCACTTGCCCGGTGCCCTTTGTAAGTGTTGACAAGTTCGCTCTTACAATGTCTTTAACATAGCAGTAGTCTCGTATCATGCCGTCCGGTTCATCAGGAAAACTATAAATCACAGGCAGTGTGCCGGATATAAGTTTTTCCATAAAAATAGCCACAACCCCTGCCTCAGCATGTGGTGTTTGTCTTTGTCCAAAAATATTGGCATATCTTAATACCGTGTAATTAAGCCCATACTGATGGTAATAAAAATTCAAATAGTACTCGGCAGTTAGTTTGGTTATTGCATAGGGCGAAAGCGGAGTTGCAGGAGATGTCTCGGTTGAAGGAGTATCTCCTGCCTCACCATAAACAGCACCACCTGAAGATATAAAAATAAACTTCTTTACACTAAACTTTACAGAGAGTTCAATAATGTTTAAAAATCCTAAAACATTTACATTTGCATCAAACATTGGGTCATCTACTGAGGCAGGCACTGACATCTGCGCTCCATGGTGGTTCACTACGTCAGGTTTTTCTATCTCAAAGACTTTTGAGCATTCTTTGGAGCATAAATCCATTAGATAAAAATTTGCCTTTTTATTTATATTTTCTGCCTTGCCAGTACTTAAATTATCAATTATAACGACCTCATGCCCCTCATCAATGTAGCCATCCACTACGTTTGAACCAATAAATCCGGCGCCTCCTGTCACAAGTATTTTCATGTTCACTCTCCTTTAGCTATTGTTCCTACAAGGTCAAGAGCTTGCTTTATTGCCTGATCCATGTTGTAGTATCTGTACTGTGCAAGGCGTCCTGCAAAATATACAGTTTTTAATTTCTCTGCTTCTTTAGCGTAACGCTCATACTGTTTCCTTGCGTTTTCCATAGGCATCGGGTAGTATGGCTCTCCCTCTGCTTCAGGGTACTCTTTCACTATTGTCGTTTGGTGATGCTTTTGGTACGTAAAGTGCTTACTTTCAGTTATTTTTGTGTAACGGAAGTCATTTGGATAATTTACCACCGCCACCTCCTGAAAGTACTCGGTGTCGTGCGTTTCAAACTCAAAACTTTGGCTTCGATACGGAAGTTTTCCGTGCATATGGTCAAAGAAATAATCCACAGGCCCGGTATAGATAATTTTATCAAATTTTACGCTCTCTAAAACATCCTTATAGTCGGTGTTCGTTATCACTGTTATATTTTTATGATTGAGAATTTTTTCAAACAGTTTAAAAAAACCCTCTTTCGGCATTCCCTGATGTTTATCGCTAAAGTACCTGTCATCGGTGTCATATCTAATGGGTATTCTGCTTGTCACCTCAGGAGAGAGTTCATCAGGATATACCCCCCACTGTTTAAATGTGTAGTTTTTAAAAAATTTTTCGTAGAAATATTCCCCCACTACTGACACAACAACATCGCGTGAGTTTTTGACCTCCGGAACCCTGATCCGCACAGTTTCAAAGTACGCTCTGAGTTCAGCCTCTGAAAACTGTTTACCCATCAATGCGTTCACAGTGGTGAGGTTTATGGGAATTGGCAGTATTTTTCCGTCAACACAGGTGCGTACCCTGTGGACATAATTGTTAAACTCTCCAAAACTCCTTACATAATCCCACACATCATCGTAGTTTGTGTGAAAGCAATGTGCTCCGTACTTGTGAACCAAAATACCGGCATCATCATAGAAATCATAAGCATTGCCACCGATATGGCCGCGTTTTTCAACAAGCAGGACTTTTTTATTAAGTTTGGAGGCAAGCCTCTCAGCGCTCACAGATCCTGCAAAACCAGCGCCTACTACAAGAAAATCATATCTTTCCGGCAAAACTCTTTCCTTTTGAGAAACACATTCTAAAAAAAAAATCTAACAACATATGGACACAGATACACACAGATAAGTAAAAAAAATAATAATCTGTGTTTATCTGTGGTTTATTCCTTAGTTCAGGCATCCGCATCAATTTTAAGATAATTTTCCAGTGCCGTTTCCCATCTGACGGGTTTAAACCCTGTACAAAGCACAGTCTGGCTAAGGTCAAGAACTGAATAGGCGGGTCTTTTGGCTGCTGTGGGAAACTCTGCTGTTGTTATTGCTCTGACAGGAGTGGTTATCCCTTTGAGTTTTAGTATCTCTACGGCAAAACGATGCCAGCTAATACCTCCGTCTGTCTCATCAGTTACATGATAGATGCCGAATTTACCGCTTTCTACCACACATCTTATTCCCTCTGATAAGCTGACAGTCCACGTAGGAGAGCCTGTCTGGTCAGCCACCACAGTAAGTTCACTCCTTTGGCGCGAGAGCCTCAGCATTGTCTTAACAAAGTTATTGCCATATTTTCCATAAAGCCAGCTGGTTCTGATAATGTAAAACTTATTTAAGAGCCAAGTTATGTACTTTTCACCGGCAAGTTTTGTAAAACCGTAGTGGTCAACCGGAGCTGTTTCATCAAAAGGATTGTAGGGAGTTTTCTTTGTTGGGCAGCCCGGTCCTCCAAACACGTAATCCGTGCTTATATGACACAGGGGAATATCTCTTTCGTTACAAACGATACATAGATTTTGGACACCGAGAGCATTAATTATCATAGCAAGGTCACGTTCAGTTTCAGCCTTATCAACATTTGTATATGCGGCGCAATTAACTATAATGTTGGGTTTAAGCTTTTCAACACTCTCTCTTAT
>JADFYB010000088.1 GCA_015233245.1 Nitrospirota bacterium
CAGTAATTAAAGAGATAGCAGATCAGACAAACCTGCTTGCACTAAATGCCGCAATTGAGGCAGCACGTGCCGGGGAGCACGGCAGGGGATTTGCCGTTGTTGCCGATGAGGTGCGTAAACTTGCCGAACGAACCATTAAAGCCACTGTTGAGATAACCGACAGAATAAGCGCTGTGCAGAACGAGGCACAAGAAACAGCAAGGTCTATGGAGGAATCCTCACAAAAGGTAAACGAGGCCATCACATACATTAAACAGGTGGGAGAGTTTCTTAACACTATTGAAGACGCTGTTAAAAGAGGCAGTGACGAAATAGTCCACATAGCCGTTGCAATAGATCAGCAGTCAGCCGCCTCCGAGGACGTAACAAGCAATATCGAAAAAACATCCATAATTGCACAGGAAATAGAAAACGCATCCTCAGACGTGCTTAATGAGGCCAATGAATTAGCTCAGGTAGCCCACCACCTGAAAGATTCCATTTCGGGATTCAGACTGTAGTTAATTAGAAGACTTTACACCAAGTAGCAGTCAGAAGTATAACAAGGCGGCAAGGAGAAAGCGACGGAGGCGTACTTTTAAGTACGTTGAGGAGCTTTTGATGTTGTAACGAAGTTAGACGATTGAATGCGGCTTGGTCTCAGTCAAATTTGAATCTGTGGCTTCTAAAGAGCTTAGTGCATACATCAACGACTTTAGGTTCGTAGAGGATACCCCTGCCCGCTGAGATTTCATCAAGAGCTCTTATAATTCCAAGAGCAGCCCGATATGGTCTGTGGGAAGCTACTGATTCCACAACATCGGCTACGGCTACTATTTTAGCCTCAAGACAGATATCATTTCCCCTTAACCCCATCGGATACCCTGAGCCATCAAGCCTCTCATGGTGTTCAAGCACGGTTTTTGCAACTGGCCACGGGAATTCTATTCCCTGCAAAATATCAGCCCCAACCTGCGAGTGCATTTTTATAATGTTAAGCTCGTAATCGTTCAATTTTGTCGGTTTTGAAAGGATTTCAGCAGGTACTACTATCTTTCCTATATCATGCAGAAAACCGGTTATGCGGATTCCCTCTACCTGATGATCGCTTAGCTTTAGTACCCTTGCTATTTCCACTGCAAGGTCAGACACTCTGCGCTGATGTCCTGCCGTATAGGGGTCACGCATCTCTATCATAAGTGAAATAGCCTTGATTGCTCCGTTAACAGTTTTTTTCAAATTCTCTGACGCCTCTGCTAATATGTCTTCGGCTTGTTGATGAGCGGTTATGTCTCTGCTTACAACCACTGCGTGAGTTACCTGGCCGTTTAGGTTGTAGTACGGATAATAGGTTACGTCAAGAAATCTGGGTCCTAGCGTGTGGAAATTAAACCATGACTGATAGTTTACCTCCTCTCCGGCAAAACACTTATCCAGATGCTTCTTTATAACATTATTGAACACATCAGCTCCCCACACCTTACGCACGCTTTTACCGATAACACTTTGAGGGGTTTTACCATGTGCTCTGCCGTAGGAGGCGTTTATCACATCGTAGGTGTAATCTCTGTTTATTAAAGTCATAAACTCTTTGGATGTATTTACAATAAACTCATAGCGCTTGCCTATCTCTTCAAGGCTTCGCCTTTGAGAGATGTCTTTCACCACAGCAATAAGACAATTCCTTTTGTTTATGTTTATGAGTTTAAGGTTAATCTCAGCCCAAAAATTATTTCCCAAACGGTCATGAGACAGCCATTGAAATTTCTGTGGAATGCCCTCCAAAGCTAATCTTTTCAATTCCTCGGCACTTTGGTAATCATACGGTGGCTCTCCAACACTTATCGCTTGAAGGTTTACGCTTATTGCCTCCTCTGGTCTGTATCCGTAGAGGTCCATGACTTTGTCGTTAACGTCTGTTAATTTACCAATTACGGCATCATAGACAAATATAGCATCGCTTACTGTGTTAAATATCGCCTGATACCTGTTATCAAGCTCCGATAAATCAGACCACCCTTCAGTAGAACTAATGCTCCCCGGCAACCCGGTTGCGTAACTTATCTTAGTTGTCTTTCTCATATCCGCCTGTTTTTATTAAGTGCCTCTGCGTAATTGTAATTCATTACCACAAAAAATTCCACTAAAATCTTTTTTATGGCTTTCAGTAGTGATCTTCTTATTGTTTTTCCTTATCATCCTTTTTTATTTCATACTCAAGAAAGGCAATTTTCTGGTTTAACTCCTTAATTTTTCCCTTTAGGTCGGATATAATTATCGAAAAGTACATAAGTGACAAGATAAGCAAAACAGTTAAAAATACAAGTACTATGACAGGCGGATATCCAACTCCCAGGAACATGGCCATTCGATTTACAACATCATCTAAAAAAGCGCCACTTATAATACATATGCTGACAATAAACCACAAAAGCGAATGCTCCTCCCTGAATTTTCTTCTGCGTACCAGTTCAAATATTATGGCAAAAAGGATAACCCCCAAAACCACAATTAATAGCCTTGAACCTGTTGACATTAATCAATCCCTCCTCAGGACTACCATGATTATTGCAAGCATCATCTTCATGACATATGCCACAGGCTTTAGCCCGCTGTGCATAGATGTACCCTCACGGCGCTGAAACATGTTGACCTGTGCCTCTACCACTTTGAATTTTTTCCTGTGAAGCAGCATTATAGTATTAGCATCGGGGTAATCCATAGGATAGTTATCACCTTTAGAGAGATATGAAAACACGGATTTATCCAAAAGCTGAAAACCACTTGTTGGGTCTGTGAATTTTATACCTGTGTAGAGGCGTGTTATGTATCTAAATAGTGCCACTCCAAGGGTGCGTGCCGGTCCCATCCTATAGCCACCGGATAGAAACCTCGTTCCTATTACAACGTTTGCCCCTGTTGTGGTTTGTGCCTCAAAGAGATTTTTAATTGAAGAGCTGTCGTGCTGGCCATCTCCGTCCATAGTAACAACATATTCATAGTGCTTTGAAAGAGCAAACCTGAAACCCGTCTGTAGCGCCCCGCCGTAGCCAAGATTAAACGTGTGATTTAACACCGTTGCTCCGTGCCTTAATGCTACTGCTCCGGTTTGATCTAAAGAAGCATCGTTTACCACTACAACATCAATGTCAGGCTGTGAATCCCTAATGCCGTCTAACACTGCACCAATGTTTTTTTCCTCGTTATAGGCTGGTATTATGATTAGTGTTTTTTTCACTGCTTTAATAAATCACCTTTAAGGCATCGCCAACGGTTTCCACTTTCCACGTGCCTTTCCCAAGATAATCACCATCAATCTGAGCGTGCACCGCAGTATCTATTGTAACAAACCGGCATTGGATATGTTTAATATTGCGGCACCGGCAAGACTGGCCACTGAGTACACTTATAACATCCCTGAATAATTCTACTCTGTTCTGTCCGTTAAATATGCTGGCATAAAGAGCAGCATTTAAAATATCGGCATCCGGCGCTATCCTGAAATCGCCTCCATAGCGGGAACCATTACTTAATATTACACTTGTTGCCTCATAAACAAAATCCTCTACACTTAACCCAATATCATCCGGTACATAGTTTAAAAGACTCTGAAGTCCGCTAAATATGTATGCCCAGATGCCAAAGCGCACCTTCAGCTGTCTGTTAAGCCCAAAAACTGACTTGCCGTCAAAACCAAAACCAGCCATCGAAATAAAATATTTGTGTTTTTCAGTCTCTTGAAATGTTACTTTCCCTAATGCTACACTTTTAACAGTACCGTTAAGGATAACTTTTATAGCATCAGGTATCGGCTTTTGAGTTCCCACCTCACGGCAGATTACATTTGTTAGCCCAAAGGGTAAAAAGCCAATCGGAGTATCGGAAAATGCTGCTGCATTTACAACCTCATTAGCCGTACCGTCACCACCACAGACTAATATAACCGAGTGAGTTGATTCCTTTACCGCTGAAAGCGCCCGCATCTCAGCATCGCCCTTTTTCTGCGTACTAAAAATGTCAAACTCCATGCCCCCATCTGTCAGCGCTACACATAAACTATCGTACTTTTTCTTTGTATATGACCCTGCTATTGGGTTAACTATTACAAGAGCCCGTGATTTCATCTAAATCCATCACTCCTTTCATCTCTGATATTGTATCAAACAATACCGGAGTTTTTTCAAAGTATTTTATTATGCTGTTTACGGAGGCTTCGTGTTTTAAAAATATAACTCTGCCGCCTTGAGGATTACAGGGTTCTTTAATGTCAGGGAGTCTGACGTAGCCGTATTTTTTAGATGCAACGTATCCGGTTGTATATTCGTGATCATCTGAGACACAAAGTTCTGCTGCAACCACATCAGAGGAGCACACCTTAGAGGCAAGCAAGAGCGCCTCTTTGACCCTGTAGTGAGTAAGTCCGTGCGTATAAAGATAATGTTGAAGTTCTTCAGTAATGGAGTTAAGCAGACCGAATCTGGAAACTCTTACCAGTGCCTCCGAATTATTTGTAAGCAGTACTTTGCCGCTATTGGCATCAATTAGATAAGCTCCAGCAACTGTTCTGTCATTAAAGATGACGCCAAAGGCGGTATCAACAGCCTCATCACAGATATTAAGGGTGTTTAGGAGCACTCTGACAGCACTGTGAGCCGCTCTCACAGTTTTTACGTTGCAAGTGACAAGCGGCAATAGTTTAAGCCGGATTGGTTCTGTTTCAAGCTTTTCTATCGTTATAACGATTTTTTCAGGAGCGTGGTTTAATGCGCGATTAATGTACGATGAGGCCGCAGCCTTAAGTCCCTGTGCTGGTACAATGTCCTCAGCACCGGAAACGTGTAGGGCAAGGTGTTCAGCCCTCATTCGTATGCTATAGAGTATAGTTGACTCCATTGTCAGAGACCACTTTTAACTTTACAATCATAATCCATTAAAAAAAGGATGTTTTTTAAGAAAGCCACAGTGCTTAAGTATAACAATTCCAAACACTTTTTAAAAACTATACGTGGTTTTAGACAGGTTGCCTACTATTTCGCTGTTAAATAAATTCTTGTGACCAGCAAGGTACAGCCACCCTTATTCTGTGGAGATGTAAGTAATATTGAATAACCAGACTTGATTCGGAGCTATTGCCTCAAATTGCTGATTAATTACGTTATCTGCCACAGGAAACGTATGTCTTGAGTCGGTCATAGCCTTATTTTGCTTACATCGTAAACCAGGTTTCTTGCGGATATGCTTGATAAGGCAAATACCAATATTTACACCATGTTTCGAGAGATCACGTTGCAACAGCTCAGAACCACACGTTTGCCGGGTACGCTATGACCAGCCCTTATCTCTATTTCCAGCCGTACTTCTTCCAGGACAAAGCCTCGATGTTGCTTTGTGCAACCAGGCGCAATAACCGCTTGACGATACGCCCAAAATCCGGCTCATAAATGACACTTTGTATCGTAATCGTATATTTTTCATCATCGCGTACCGGTTCCTTCGCAAAGTACGCGGCCACTTTTTTTAATAGTTCTCGCTCCATATTTACTTTTGCAAGCCACTTCTTTGACTTGCTGTTTTCCAGTTCTAAATCACTCAGAGGCCTCTGTGTTTTCCCTGCTTCCTTTAGTTTCCCTTTCTTAACGGCTTGCCTCTAATACCGATCTGTCGCTAACTTTACTGTTTCCTCACGTAATTCCTTTGTTTAATGCCCTTGGGTATTCCTTTTATTTTGACACATTTACATAACTTTGGTGTTCATATTTCCTATCAACCTCATCAGCGCTTAGAGCGACATATCGAGTCCGGCCTTATGTCGTGCTTTGTCGTTTCAATCCACGCTCCCGCGTGGAGAGCGACGCTCCAGATCACCAATGAGATGGTCAATAGTTGGTTTCAATCCACGCTCCCGCGTGGAGAGCGACAAAAGCGGCTGCAATGATAGCCGCTGCAGCTCCGATGTTTCAATCCACGCTCCCGCGTGGGGAGCGACTAATACGGTAGCACCACCGGAAATGGAATTACTCGTTTCAATCCACGCTCCCGCGTGGGGAGCGACCCTCTTGAGTTTGTGCGCTGTCATCAATTATAAGTGTTTCAATCCACGCTCCCGCGTGGGGAGCGACCTAACCGAAAATCAACATTGCACGAACCGAGTTGAGGTTTCAATCCACGCTCCCGCGTGGGGAGCGACCCGTCCACTGTATTGTATTTGTGTTACGTATGACGTTTCAATCCACGCTCCCGCGTGGGGAGCGACCCATCATAACAAAGACCAGTTATCCCACTCGTCAGTTTCAATCCACGCTCCCGCGTGGGGAGCGACTTTAAAGCCAATATATCGGGCGTCAATGATTGAGTTTCAATCCACGCTCCCGCGTGGGGAGCGACATCCACGAACGGTTGTAACGAGTTACTCTTAATCGTTTCAATCCACGCTCCCGCGTGGGGAGCGACGAGTGTTTAATTATAAGGTTCGGAGGGTTACCATGTTTCAATCCACGCTCCCGCGTGGGGAGCGACTAGTAACCATTTAATATAACAATGCCTAAAACTGTTTCAATCCACGCTCCCGCGTGGGGAGCGACTATTGTAGCGGCTATGGTTGCTACAATAATGATATGTTTCAATCCACGCTCCCGCGTGGGGAGCGACTGAATAGGTTAATATAACAATGCCTAAAATATGTTTCAATCCACGCTCCCGCGTGGGGAGCGACCCGACTATTTTTTAAAACAACATGATAGCTATTAGTTTCAATCCACGCTCCCGCGTGGGGAGCGACGGTAAAAGTCGGATTTATGACATTAACAGTTACGTTTCAATCCACGCTCCCGCGTGGGGAGCGACTCTATTAGCTCCGAACATCATAGCATGTATAGTTGTTTCAATCCACGCTCCCGCGTGGGGAGCGACAGTCACTTGCGTAACTTACTGATTATTATAACTTATTTAACCTCTTTCTGCAAACCTCTTCTTTTATCTCTGATTCTATCATCGTTTTCAAAGACCAATACTCATAACCATTTGTTTGTAAACATTTTTTAAGTCCTGCGAACCTCCCGTGGAAAAATTTGTCCGCTTTGGGTTCGCAATTCTAAAACACTAACGGCCCCTCCTGATCCAATACCCCCTTTGCTCCTATATGCTCTACACGGTGTTTCCAGTTTGAACCAAGAAAGTAAAACCGAAGACTATCATGCTCCTTATCTATCTCCTCTATCAATCTCTGCCGCAATACCGCCCACTGCGCCGGATCCAACAAGCACTCAAATACCGAATACTGCACCCGCTGTCCATAGTCCTGACACGCCCTAGCTACTCGCCTCAGCCTCTGTTTGCCATTGCCATCTACCGACACGTCATAACTTATCAGTACCAACATTATCCCTCATCCCTCACTGCCATATAAACGGTGGATATCCATCCAGATCATTACGTATAAATCGCGCAAACAACATTGCCTGAATGTGAAACAATATCCCCACGGATACCTTCTCATTCAAAAACGGATGCGTTATCTCATCCTGTTTTCGCTTCTGATACGCCACTAATACTACCTTGCGCGTTTCATCATCCATCGTAACTGCTCCTGTTTCAAGCTCTTTAAATCCTGAAGGTTTCACCTGGTTTAAGTTTATCAAACTCAACACAAACCTGTCTGCCAGATACGGACGAAACTCCTCTAACATGTCAAGCGCAAGCCCAGCACGTCCCGGCCGATCCCTGTGTAAGTACCCCACTGCCGGATCAAGCCCCACCGTTTCACACGCCCCGCGGATGTCATGAAGAACCAACGTATATAAAAATGACAGCAGGCAATTGACATTGTCCATTGGCGGTCGCCTGTTCCTTCCCTTAAAGAAGAATTCCCCCTTCTGACTGATTATCAGATTGTCAAATACGCTAAAGTAATGATGCGCCGCATCACCCTCTATCCCCCTTAATTCATCAAGCGTTGTCGCAACCTGAACCTTTCTAAGCGATACGCTAAGCCGCGTTGCCGACTTTAACACATCATCACTGTCAAGCCGCTCCGGATGGTCCCTCAACATGCGCCTTAACACCGTTCGACTGTTGGAAATCTTAGCCGTCAACACAGATTTCGCTATTTTGGCCGATTCCTCAGCACTGTCCGCACGGCGATACTGCTCACGGCGTAATAAAACATTGCCGGAGACCGGTCCCTGCACTTTTGCTAAAAACCGCCCATATTCGGTCAGGAAACTTATCGAAACATTTCTCTCAGCGCAAAATCCCATAAGTGGAGGACTGACCATCACCTGCCCAAAGCATACCACGCTGCCAAGCGTATGCACAGGCACTTTCGCAAGCGTATTATCGCCGACTTGCACCACCACGGTCTCTCCCTCTTTTGACAGATACGCCCCCTGCGTTGTTATATATAGCGTGTTCAGCAGTCGTTTCATTCCACCACCTGTGTGAGGCATTTTTTAATATAGGTTTCCACCGACAAAAAACCCTTTTTAATCTTATCCGGCAGGCATATATTTAGGAGCGAACAGTTTTTACATTTAGGGCTATAGACAGGCGGAGGGGTTATACCGGATTCTATCAGCTCATGAACTCTCAAGGCAGCCTGGGTTGTTTCGTGTCTGAGGCCGTCATCAAACAGGACATCCAGTCGTCTTCTGGTTGTGCCGTAAAACAATGCACCATGATTTACTTCAATGTTGAGCATTTCCTCAAGACAAATTGCCTGAGCGCACAACTGCACCTTGTCGCAGTTGTCATGCTTGGGTTTGCCGCGTTTATACTCTACCGGGAAGGGTTGCCACGTGATCCGTTTTTTGTTTGAATCGTTGCGGATTTTATGAAACTCCACGACGTCGGCCTTACCGGAGAGACCAAGCGCCAGTGACCTAAGGGGAACGCCCGTTGCAACTCTGACATCGCCTCTTGTTTCAGTTTTACCGGAATCAACGTGTTCGTGCATAATTCTGCCCTCAGCCGTGTAGAGATTTTCGTCCCACACTTGCTCGATGTGTATAAGCGCACACTGCCTTTGACAAAAAACCAGATGCTGCAACGCCGAAAGCTGTATCAGGTCGTCTTCAGAAAACAGCATTAAAAAGATTCTATAACAACGTTGTTCGGGTTAAATATCTCAGGCTCTAAACCATCGAGCTTTTTGAGTTTTATTGAATAATCCTCAAATTTCTTTGGCTCAAGACCTTCCTTAGGCATAACAGACAGTGACCTATGAACCTTAGCCGACGAATATAGCCCATGTTTAACATTATGATTCCACCAGAGCACAGCAATCACTTCCATGCTGCCCTCAGGGCGCGCCGATGAGGCATCGTTGTCAAACAAATGCTTAACTGACTCTTTTATGACATTAGCATCCTCATCCGTAAAAAAGGTCTTCTCGGCAAGCTGGGGATTTATTGCGCCATAAGTTACATACATACCATGGTCAATACGATGTTTCATTCCCATCGTATCTGATGCTTTCTTAGCTCCATCTCCTTCACCACTGACACTTTTTGTAATCTGAATGCTAGATACACTTACAGGTTTAACACTAAATGCAGAATGAACAGAAACAGGCCCCCTTATTCCAATAGATACACCACTAGCATCAGTCTTTCCTTCCTGCTCGATGTCTGTGTCAGTACCCTTTTTTGTTTTTGTGCTCTTTTTTCCACTATAAGCAAACACTTGACCAAATGCCCTAACGTCCAACCACTTTTTACAAGCCTCTTGTCTGAACACATCTCCATCTGAACTTAACTTGGCGGCATCCGCCCTTGACCTTAAACTTCGGTACTCATCAACTCTGTTATCGTCAGACTGAACAAAAATCTCGTGTTTTGTCTCCATAAGGCGGTTTCTAATCTTTCGTTTTATACAGACATCGGAAATCTCACCGTATCCATCGTAGTTAATACGCGGTCTGTTGCCGTTTAAAGGATCACCATTGGGATTAGCTCCTTTTACACTAATTATTACAGCAAAATCAATTTTGTTTTTCAACGTCTCCATAGAAAATCCTCCTTGTTAGGTGTTTTATTGTCCTTCGTTAATTTAATTAGCATCCGTTTCGTTATCTTCAATTCCGACTTGTTGTCCTCTTTTAGGCTTTAACACTTCACGTTGACAGTGAAACCCTAATAAAAACTCACCGGTTAAAGGTTTATCGCTTGAAAAATCCTCCGGCAACTCAAACATAAACATAACCTTATCAATAACATCAAGAAACTTTATAGCTCTTCCACCAAGGCGTGTTTTATATGGGACCAATGAAAGCTCTAATGTCTTCCACGTACTGCAAGGGCGATCAGCAAAACGCTGCATCAAACGTACTGCATTTGTCTCCCTGTTTTCTCCAGTTAAAGACAATGCAAACCGCTCCAGACTGTCTGCCGCAGCAAACAGCCTTCCAAACAAATAATCACGTGTTTTACGGCTTTCTTCTAATGACATTCCATAATCCTCCTTTTCATTTAATTTCTTATAAAGAGCACATACTATACTTAAGGTTTTATTCCATTCCCACGTCTCCATGGATACAGGATTACACGCATGTCTAACGGCTGAGATGACAACATCACGGGGAATTTGCTGCCCATCAATTATGCAAGGCAAAAGACGCTCGATTGTTTTCTTCTTCAGTTTATCATCAACATTACGGCCATATGCGGATTCTGCAATGTCTTTTGGTGCAGGAGCTCCTATAAATCTCAGTTTTCTTTTTGCTTTTTTATTGTTCTTGTCCTCGATAAAACCGTAGTCATGAAACCATGTACAGGTATCATGCCAATTCTTCAAACGATCAAGAAATTCCGATCCCGTAAGTTCTCGATAGTAAGTGATAGCCATACGTCCTGGTGTTGCTGAATCAAGTCCCATAACCACTACACTGCTTGTATCACCCAAGTCTTTTTTATAACCACGAATCTTATCCCTTAATTTAATAGCAAACTCCTGTGCGGTTGAAGCTAAAGAGGCCGGGTCATCGCTTGGCAGCTCATCATAATCATACGTACTTTCGACACCTTCTACCGGATTAGGTACATCTGCTCCTGAAGTTGCCCATGCCACTATTACCAAATCTCCACTACGATAACCCTGCCGGCTAATTAACCATCGCAAGGCGCTATGTACCTTCTGTGTAACTTCAAAACCTATACCACAAACTTGCAGGCCTTCTTTGTCAGTAAAACGCCCGCGAAACGTGAATCCGTCCTTATCGTTTGAAGAAATTAATTTTGCTTTGTCTCCATCATTTCTTATCTTTGCCGGATGTTGCCCGGCAGCCAAGTGCTCTTCCCCTGTAATATAACACAATGCTTTTACTTGCTTTGTCTGAGAGTAGTATTTTATCCAACTATCCCAAAGCGTTTTGTCTTTCCATGCTTTTGAGCAAGGCTCGTCTGCAATTTCAACTTCCCATCGAATAAATGCATCCGTTTGTAACAAACTACCCTTAAGCAATGCAAAAATAAATGGTTGCTCTTTTGCCACTCCATCCCACTTTTCAAGTAACTTGCCGTCATCTCCGGCAACCAAAACGTTGACGTCAACTAAATCTCTAATAACAGTTCCTTGATTAACATATGCATGTACCGCCTTTGCCTTCGGATGGCTGTGTTGAGATTCACACCATGCTCTAAGTTGTGATAAATACGATTCAAAATAAACCTCTTTCTCTCCTCCACAGTCTTTGTAGTCTTTAGCGATATACTGAAGTTTATCGGATAGTGGATGCGGAGCTTCACCGCTTGTCCTACCGCCAGAACTTTCAGTGCATGGAATAATTGTCCTTGCATCATCTTTCGACACTACCCGTGCACGTTTAAACGTGCCTTGTTCATTAATCACAATATCTACGTGGGCCATCTGTGTTGTGTGGCAAATCGGAAGCAGTGGGACTGAAACATTTTCGCTGGTATTACCAA
>JADFYB010000309.1 GCA_015233245.1 Nitrospirota bacterium
TCGTTGGCATCGTCAAAAGCTCCTCAACGTACTAAAAGTACGCCTGCGTCGCTTTTTCCTTGCCGCCTTGTTATACTTCTGACTGCGACCTGGTATAAGTAATGGAGCAGTATTATATGGGTGAAATGACAGGGTTAACAAGGGGCGGAAATTATGATTAATAAAAGGATATTGTTAGAAAGCCACCCATGTTTTTCAGAGGCGGCGCATGGCAAATTCGGACGGCTACACCTGCCGGTTGCTCCTTTGTGTAACGTGCAGTGCAGATATTGTGTAAAAAAATTTGACTGCGCCAATGAATCAAGACCAGCAATAACAAGCCGGTTACTAAGTAAAGAGGAGGCGGTGGAGCGTGTTGAGGTTCTTATTGACAGAAAAACCAATCTCAGCGTTATAGGGATAGCAGGCCCCGGGGATTCTATTTTTAATGAAACCACACTGGAGGTTTGTAAGGAAATAAGCTCCCGATTCCCTGAGCTTATACTGTGTATCTCAACAAACGGTCTTCTTTTGGCAGACAGGATTGAGGATTTAAAAGAGGCTGGAATAAGCAGCATAACCATAACAATTAATGCAGCCACTGCCCACACTGCTCAAAAAATTTACTCGTGGGTGAATTACAATGGCAGACGGTTGACAGGTGTTGAAGGGGCGGAACTCCTTTTGCAAAAACAGTATGAGGGTCTGAAGGCTGCCGCAAATTATGGATTTGCAGTAAAAATCAACACGGTTTTAATGCCAGAAGTTAATGACAAAGAAATTACAACTATAGCGCTCAGGGCGGCAAGGTATGGGACTGAGATAATGAATGTCATGCCTTTGATACCACAGGGTGAGTTTTCACATCTAAGGATTCCTAAGCACAGTGAGATTGTTGACATTAGAGCCGAGTGTGCGTACTACCTGCCGCAGATGGGGCACTGTATGCAGTGCCGTTCAGATGCCTGTGGTCTTATTGGCGAGGATGTGGATGTTGAGCTTGAGATGTTAATGGCCGGTTTGGGGGTTGATTACGATGCAGTTGTCTGTTGACAATACTTTATCCGAGTTTGAAAGAGAGCGGTATAAGAGACAGATGCTCTTAAACGGATTTGGTGAAAAAGGGCAGATGGCTTTAAAAAGCAAATCGGCACTGGTGGCAGGTATTGGAGGGCTTGGGGGAAATGCCGCAGTGTATCTTGCATCGGCAGGTATTGGAAAATTATTCATAGTTCATTACGGCAAATTGACTCTGTCAAACTTAAACAGACAGATACTTATGAAAAATGACTGGGTTGGAAACAGCAGAGTTATGGCGGCAAAGAAATTTATAGAGGAGCTAAACCCGCACGTGGAGGTGGAAATTCACGACGAACGGATAAGTGAAAAAATTGCGGATGAGCTTATCGGTAAAGTAGATATTTCACTTTCTGCCAGGCCAAACTTTTATGAAAGAAGGATATTAAACAAGGTATCGGTGGCACACGGAGTTCCAATGGTAGAGGCGGCGATGAATGCGATGGAGAGCTACTTGTTTAACGTGATACCGGGGAAAACGCCTTGTCTTGATTGTGTATTTCCTGAGGATGACCCAGACTGGCAAGAGTTGGGGTTTCCAGTGCTTGGTGCCGTATCGGGCGCTCTTGGCTGTCTTATGGCTATCGAGGCAATAAAAATACTCACAGGTTTTGGCAAGCCGCTTCTAAACAGAATGCTTATGTTTAATACTTATGACATGGAATTTAGAAAGTTCAGGATAAAAAAGAATCCAAACTGCAATGTCTGTAGCTAATTTATCCTAAGATGAAAAGGGGGGTGAACTAGAGATACAAAAAACTGTGGTATTAAAATAAGGACAAGAGAGTGAAAACATTAAAAAACGGAGGTTTCTAACAAAATGACACCAAAAGAGGTACTGGAGTTAACTAAGAAAAATAATGTAGCAATGGTAAACTTACTGTTTGTGGATTTTCCAGGCGTGTGGCAGAACCTGTCTGTGCCGATAGGACAGCTTGGGGAGTCGTCATTTGAGGAGGGGTTTGGTTTTGACGGCTCATCGATAAGGGGTTGGCAGGCCATAAATGCCTCCGACATGCTGCTTTTACCTGACGCTTCATCGGCATTTATTGACCCTTTCAGGACACACACCACGTTAAATCTGATTTGCAACATTCTGGATCCGATAACAAAGGAATCCTACAGCAGAGATCCGCGCTACATAGCAATGAAGGCAGTAAATTACCTGAGGTCAACAG